>JAGYLT010000310.1 GCA_018400545.1 Bacteroidales bacterium | reverse complement strand
TAACTAATTGAAATCCAACATCAGGTCAGGATATCTGTATTGTAAAGATCCAAAAGCTAACAGGTGATTCAAGCAAAATTATACCTTTGTTAGCCAACAAACCAATCGCCATGAAATACTACCTTACACTCATTATTTCGCTAACCATTTATTCGCAAATAT
Source organism: Bacteroidales bacterium (assembly GCA_018400545.1). The sequence continues at coordinate 3,209 of JAGYLT010000310.1, read as the reverse complement.
TTTCACAGGATGCTTATCGGGAATTGGTCGGAGACCGTGTGGTGGCATTCTATCCGGAAAACTTCGATCCGGTTCAGACACTTCCGTCCTTTGCCCTCATGGCAGAGCCCGACTCGATTGGAGAAATGCCGGCTGCCTGGGAAATTATACCTGAATTTTACACCGAAGGAACGAATCATTGTGCGCGAATCAGTTTTCCTGAAACTGCCGATCTGTACGGAACAGGCGAGGTTGTAGGCCCGCTCAGGCGCAACGGCACCGAAGTGGAAATGTGGAACACCGATAGTTACGGATACAATAATTCAACCCGGCTTTACCAGTCGCACCCCTGGATTATGGGCGTGAGGCAGGATGGAACCTGTTTTGGCATCCTTGTGGATCATACCTGGCGGCAAAAGTTTTTCCTCAACAATCCCATCGAAATCATTTCCGAAGGGCCTCCCTTTCGCATTCTGGTTTTGGAGCGGGATACGCCGCAGGAAATGATGCAGGCCCTGGGCGAGCTCACCGGCACCATTGCGCTGCCGCCATTGTGGGCGTTGGGCTATCATCAGTGCCGGTATTCGTATTACCCCGATACGCGGGTGAAAGAAATTGCGGATAACTTCAGGCAACGTGAAATTCCCTGCGATGTTATCTGGATGGATATTGACTATATGGACGGGTTTCGCGTGTTTACTTTTGATCCCTCCGGATTTCCTGATCCTGTGGGGTTGAATGCCTATTTGCATCAACAGGATTTTAAATCAATCTGGATGATTGACCCGGGTGTGAAAAAGGAAGCAGGTTATTTTGTTTACGATTCCGGAACGGAAAATGATATTTGGGTGCAGGATTCAGACGGCGATGTTTATACCGGCGAAGTATGGCCCGGCGAATGTGTTTTTCCGGATTACACCATGCCGGCTGCTCAAACCTGGTGGGCCGGATTGTACCAGGACTTTATGGCCAATGGCATGGACGGCATCTGGAACGACATGAACGAACCTGCCGTTTTTAATACCCCGGAATGGACCATGCCTGAGGACAATATCCACCGTGGAGGCGGCAGTTTGCCGGAGGATTTCCATTTGCGGTATCACAATGTTTACGGTTATCTCATGGTTCGCTCATCCCGTGAAGGCATTATGGATGCAAACCCCGAAAAACGTCCGTTTGTGCTCACCCGTGCCAACCACCTTGGCGGCCAGCGCTATGCCGCCACCTGGACAGGAGATAACCGTTCCACCTTCGACCATCTGCAACTTTCCATCCCGATGTCGTTGACGCTCGGATTGAGTGGGCAGCCTTTTTCAGGGCCTGATATTGGCGGTTTTGACGGAAATTGCATTCCAGATTTAATGGGAAAATGGATGGCGGTCGGGGCATTTTATCCTTTTTGCAGAAACCATACTTCCACCGGTACCGCAGATCAGGAGCCGTGGTCTTTCGGTAAAACCATCGAGGATGTTTCCCGTGCGGCGCTTCACAGACGCTATCAGCTTTTGCCATATCTCTATACCTTATTCCATGAATCTTCACAAAGCGGAATGCCGGTGATGCAACCCGTGTTTTTTGCCGACCCTGCCGATCTTTCAATTCGTGAGGAGCAGGAGGCTTTCATGCTGGGAAGTGATCTGATGATCGTTCCGGCCTGGGCAGATAATCCCGCCCTGCCACAGGGAAACTGGAGGACGCATCGCTTTGAACACGAATCCCTGCATCAGGATGAATACCAGGCTGAGGTTTTGCAACGTGACGGCAGCATAATTCCTGTAGCACGGCCCATGCAAAGCACGGCGGGATTTCATCAGGACTCCATAACGCTCATAGTCAGCCCGGACTCCCTAAGTATGGCTGTAGGCCATGTGTATGCCGATGCCGGTGAAGGCTGGGATTACCTTAACGGAGCATATCTGATCTCGCGTTACAACTGCGTTCCGAAAGGCCCTGATTCTTTGCTGGTAACCATTGAGGATACGGAAGGGCATTTTAATATTCCCGGCAGGGTGCACAGGGTAGGAGTGCTAGCCGAATATGCTGCGTTCTACAGCGCCTGGACCGAAGATACGGCCATAATTGTTCCGGCACCCCGGGATATTAATGTTGATTTGATCAGGCCTGCTGATGGGGATCAGTTTGCTGAGGGAGCGGATATTTTCGTGCAGGCTGAAGTTGAAACCGAAATGGAAATTCAGCAGGTAATATTTTATGCCGATGGCGAACCCATTTCTCAACTGGCAGATCCTCCCTATGAAACCTGGTGGACAGATGTTTCTACAGGAATGTACAGTTTGTATGCTGAGGTGGTGATCGATAATGACTTGTCGGTAGCGACAGATGAAATCACGGTTTTAGTGGGAGAGTTTGGCACCGGGCAGATATTGCATCAGGTTTGGCGGGACCTGCCGGGATATCAGATTCCTGATCTCACCCTGGCGCCGGATTATCCCCAAAATCCTGACGAAAACAATTACCTTGGCAGTTTTAAAACTGCCATCGATACCGACGATTTCTACGGGGCAAGAATCATTGGATTCATCCACCCTCCCAAAACAGGCGATTATACATTCTGGATTGCAGGAGATGACTATTGCGAACTGTGGTTGAGCACGGATTCTTCATTTGCAAACCGGCAAATGATAGCCGAAGTGCCCGGATGGAGCTTTCCGGATGAATTTGAAAAATATGCTGAACAAAGCTCAACCACAATCAGCCTGGCTGCTGGCGAAAAATACTGTGTGATGGCCTTACAGAAGGAAGACCAGGGTGGGGATTTTGTGCAGGTGGCATGGGATATTCCCGGTGAGCCACGAGCTGTGATTGACGGCGTTTTTCTTTCTCCCTATGATCAGGATGCCGCCGGGGTTGGCGATTTGCTGGCAAACCGGGTTAATATGTACCCAAATCCCACCAACGGCCAGTTGACCATTTCAGTGAAAGATTACGATACATCTCTTGAGATTTTTGATGTAACCGGAAATACCATTTTCGGGGCTTTGCCTTTGCAGGCGGATAAGCAACTTAAACTACAAACGCTGGATTGGAATCCGGGAATCTATTTTGTCCGCATCAAAAGTAAAATGGGGTTAAAGGTCCTGAAGCTTGTGGTGAATTAATTGGTGCTGCATATGTAACAGTTTGGTTATTAAAATAAAATATTCCAACCTGGCTTTGTATCAACATTGTTTTAACCTGAAAAATTCATGAATTTTTCACTCTGTGGGCAA
>JAGYLT010000031.1 GCA_018400545.1 Bacteroidales bacterium | reverse complement strand
TAAGTGGTTTTTAAAAATTCAATTTTTAGAATTTGGGAAATATCCGGACAGCTTTTTTACAATCCTGTAGGAGATATTTTGATCAAATAGTAATTTCATGAGGCTTTGTGCAGCTTTCTTTCACGGTCGGAAGCATATGCAAGACATGCCCTGATGTCTTCAATGGTTAACTCAGGAAAGTCGTTCAGGATATCATCATAACTCATACCGGCAGCAAGCCAGCCTAAAACATCAAATACAGTAATTCTTGTTTGCCTGATGCAAGGTTTTCCAAATCTCTTGTTTGGATTTCGGTTAATTATTTGATTATAATCTTTCATGATTGAAAATAATTTCTACAAAGATACGCAATGATCAAAATTTCGAACAATTCGATGGAGATTGTATTTGTCTGTCAATACATAACTGATACAGGTTAACTGATATCATCCAAACGATCTGCATTCACTTTTCCATATAATTCAACTACCTTTGCATGCACGTGACAAAATGTCAAAGTCACGCATAAAATACGATTTTGGACAAAAGGCATGTTTGTTGATTAACGGCATTGCCTGAAAATAAATACAGCTCCTATGTTTAAGAATATCATGAAGAACATCCTGGGTTCGAAGGCCGATCGCGACCTGAAATCGCTCAACCCAATCCTGGATGAAACCCTTGCAGCATATGAAACCATTAAAGGTTTGAGCACAGATGAACTGCGTGCAAAAACCATCGAATTCCGCGAAAGAATTAAAGAGGCCATCAGCGAAGAGGAATCCAAAATAAATGAAATAAAGGCAACCATTGAGGCCGATCAGGATATGGATATCGATCAGAAGGAAAAGTACTATGAAGAGATCGATAAACTGGAAAAGCAAAGCTACGAAAAGACCCAGGACCTGCTTGATGAAATCCTTCCCGAAGCATTCTCAGTGATGAAGGAGACAGCCAAACGGTTTACAGAAAATGAAACCGTTGAGGTAACCGCAACGCAAATGGACCGCGACCTGGCTGCACGATATGAACATGTAAATATTGTTGGCGATAAAGCCTGTTACGACAACCAGTGGATGGCTGGCGGAAGTATGATCAAGTGGGACATGATTCATTACGATGTGCAGCTCATTGGTGGTGCAGTGCTCCACCAGGGAAAAATTGCGGAGATGGCAACCGGCGAAGGTAAAACACTGGTGGCAACCCTTCCGGTTTACCTCAATGCATTGCCCGGAAAAGGGGTGCACATCGTTACCGTGAATGATTATCTGGCCAAGCGTGACTCCGAATGGATGGGCATGCTTTTTATGTTTCACGGCCTCACCGTGGACTGCATCGACAAGCACCAGCCCAACTCCGAAGAGCGCAGGGCAGCCTATAACTGCGATATCACCTATGGCACCAACAACGAATTTGGTTTCGATTACCTGCGCGACAATATGACAGGAAATCCGGAGGAGCTGGTGCAGCGCCCCCATAATTACACCATCGTGGATGAGGTGGACTCCGTTTTGATTGATGATGCCCGGACACCGCTCATCATTTCAGGTCCTACGCCAAAAGGTGAAAATCAGTTGTTTGACGAACTGAAACCCAACGTTCAAAAACTTTATTCTGCCCAGCGAAATCTGGTTACAAAAATCCTGGCCGAAGCCAAGCAGTTGCTTTCGGGAGATGACATCAGTGATGAAAACCAGAAAAAAGGTGGAGAATTGCTTTTGAGAGCCCATCATGGCCTTCCCAAAAATAAAGCACTCATCAAGTTTCTAAGCGAATCGGGTAAGCGAACGCTGATGTCCAAAACCGAAGGGTTTTACATGCAGGAGCAAAGCAAGCACATGCATATCATTGACGACCCGCTGTATTTTGTAATAGACGAAAAGAACAACTCAATCGAGCTTACCGATAAAGGTATTGACCTGTTGAGCGAATCATACAACGACAGCAATTTCTTTGTACTTCCTGACCTGGGTGCCGAACTTGCAGAACTGGATAAAACCGGGATGTCGGATGAGGATAAAGTCAAGAAAAAAAGTGAGCTTACCAACGATTTTTCCATAAAGTCAGAACGTGTACACACCGTTAACCAATTAGTCCGTGCCTATTCCATGTTTGAAAAAGATGTGGAATATGTGATTATGGAAAACAAGGTGAAAATCGTGGATGAGCAAACAGGTCGTATCATGGAAGGGCGCCGTTACTCCGACGGATTGCATCAGGCCCTGGAGGCCAAAGAAAATGTAAAAATCGAGGCTGCCACACAAACCTACGCCACCATTACCCTGCAGAACTATTTCAGGATGTACAGTAAGCTGGCGGGTATGACCGGTACGGCTGAAACGGAGGCAGGCGAGCTGTGGGATATCTATAAACTGGATGTTGTTGTGATTCCGACAAATAAACCCATAACACGCGACGATCGCGAAGACTTGGTTTATAAAACAAAACGGGAAAAATTTAATGCAGTTACCGATGAGATTGTTGACCTGGTGGAAAAAGGAAGACCGATACTTGTGGGTACTACTTCGGTGGAAACCTCGGAATTGCTAAGCAAACTGTTGAACCGCAAAAAGATACCGCACAATATCCTCAACGCCAAGCTGCACCAAAGAGAGGCCGATATTGTTGCCGAAGCCGGGCAGCCCGGAAAAGTTACCATCGCCACCAACATGGCCGGACGTGGTACCGACATCAAACTCGGGCCCGGTGTAAAAGATGCCGGAGGACTTGCCATAATTGGTACGGAACGCCACGAATCGAGGCGCGTTGACCGCCAGTTGCGCGGACGTGCCGGACGACAGGGCGACCCGGGAAGCTCCCAGTTTTTTGTGTCACTGGAAGACGACCTCATGCGGATGTTCGGTTCGGAGCGTATCTCCAAAATTATGGACCGGATGGGAATTGAGGATGGTGAAGTGATCCAGCACTCGATGATCTCAAAATCCATCGAACGGGCACAGAAGAAAGTGGAGGAAAACAACTTTGGAATTCGTAAGCGATTGCTCGAATATGATGATGTGATGAACTCACAACGTGAGGTGATCTACAAAAAACGCCGCCATGCACTCTATGGCGAGCGGCTTGCTGTTGACCTTTCAAACATGATGTTCGACCTGTGTGAGCAAATCGTTCTGGATTATACCGAAACCGGCGATTTCGAAGGCTTCAGGCTGGAGGTACTCAAAGACATGGCCGTGAACATCAACATCGAAGAGGAGGAGTTCCTGCACGGATCCAGGGATAAAGTTGTAGAAAAACTCTTTCAGCATGTTTATGATGCCTATCGCGCCAAGATGAAACTCATCGCCGAAAAGGCCTATCCGGTCATCAAGGATGTATATGAAAAAGAAACGGGATACGAAAATATTGCCATCCCAATTACGGATGGAAGACGCCAGCGCCAGACCATAGCAAATCTCAAAAAAGCTTATGAAAATGGTGGCCGCGAAATCACACTGGCAATCGAAAAAAGCGTAACCCTGTCGATGATCGACGAGGCTTGGAAAGAGCACCTGCGCGAAATGGACGACCTGAAACAATCGGTGCAGAATGCTTCATATGAGCAGAAGGATCCGCTGTTGATTTATAAACTGGAGTCGTTTGAATTGTTTAAATCGATGGTTCAGCGAACCAACCGTGAAATTACCTCGTTCCTGCTGAAAGCCAACCTGCCGCTTCAGGATCCTGATCACGTGCGTGAGGCGCAAATGCCAAGGCGTGCCGACAGGAGAAGGTTACAGGAAAGCCGCGATGATTTGCTCTCACAGTCACACAGCAATACCCAGCAAAAGCAGAAGCCACAGCCTGTAAAAGTGGAGAAGAAAGTCGGGCGGAACGACCCCTGCCCGTGTGGAAGTGGCAAAAAATACAAACACTGCCATGGACGGGGCGCAAAATAAATTGCTTTGCACCTCAAATAAATAGAGCACACAAAACCGGATATCATCGTATGAATATCCGGTTTTTTATTTTCGTGGTGAACGATAGCGAACACCCCCGTTTTTGATTCCGAACACCTCCGCTAATTTTTATTTCAAAATATCTATTCGTTAACAGCTAATATTTAGCAAGTTAAACCATTTGGCACAATTCATGAAATTTGAAATAAAGCTACAGATTATATAATTTAAACGGATAGATCATGAGAGAAATAGTCATCCTGATTCCGGAAATCGAACCCGAACAAAATGTCGAAATAGAGGTAAACATCAATGGCCGGAAAAAAACCTTACAGTATCGTGTTGAACTCATCGACTGGGAAGGCGCCGGCGTGCCGCCCAACGATAAAGTGCAGGTAATCAAACATAAAATTGCCGAATATGACAAAGACTGGGAACTCATGGAAATAGGCGCACCAAGTGATGAAGGCATCCCCCTTACATTCAGGAAAAAAGTATCAGGGCAATCCACAAATAAAAAATCGGCTTAAAACCACTACGGGCAAATGATTGTAAATGCTGCAAATCTTTTTCCTGATAAACATCAAAATCAGGGTATTCCAAAATGGATGTTAAATTCATTTTTCAGGCTTTTTGCATACCTGGTCATTATTTCAACCGGGCTTTTCTTTACCATTTTTTTGGTCAATCAATTTTTACCCATATCAGGCAGCGATCATACCATAGCCGGCAGCCTGATCTCAAACCTTACACAAACTGCTATACTCCTTGGACTTTATCATCTTTTAATCACAAAACTTGAACACAGGCCTGTTTATGAGTTTTCCGGAACATCAGTATTTACTGAATTAGCAGCAGGCCTGATTATCGGGGTTTCTTTAATCGCCACCATTATTTTGTTGATGGCCGTTTTAGGATTTTATTCCATCATTTCGTTCAACGCTGCATCAGCATTGCTGAATGGCTTCATCACCTTCGGGTATGGTGCATTTTTCGAAGAACTGGTTTTCAGGCTGATCATCTTTAAATTGCTTGAAGAATATTTTGGAAGCTGGATATCAATGACGCTGAGCGCGATGCTTTTTGGTGCAGCACATGCGTTTAACGACCATGCTTCCCTTTGGTCGGCTTTTGCCATCGCAACCGAAGCCGGTGTTTTATTGAGTGTGGCCTTTATCTTTACCCGCAGAATATGGATGGTGATGGGTATCCACTTCTCCTGGAATTTTATGCAGGCGTCGGTTTTTGGGTTACCGGCATCCGGGATGGAATTTCCCGGTTTGATTACTGCGGAATTGTCCGGGCCGGCATGGCTCACCGGTGGCTCATTCGGCATTGAAGCATCGCCGTTTACCGTGATTTTCGGATTGTTGATCTCGTTGTTTCTGCTTAAAAAGGCTTTCGCTGATGATCAATTAATTTTGCCTTTATGGCACAAAAAGAAAAAAACCGAAATCAGGTATTAGTAATTTCCGACTCAGAATCTGTCATTTTTGGGCAGAAATTGAATCGGAACTAACTTGTGCAAAATTTATAAATCATTATCAATCAAATATCAAAATTTTAAACACATGAAAAAAGTAACATTCTTATTCCTGACTATGCTGCTGATCTCATGCTCAGCCGCAACAGCACAAAATGAAGATCAGGCTGTCAAAGATGTAATTCAGTCGGCCTACATCGATGGCATTCATAACATGGGCGATATCGCAGCTATCGAAAAAGGGTTTCATCCCGGCTTTAACCTGCTGATTAAAAACCAAAACGGCGAGCTGGTGAAATATCCCATTTACACCTGGATTGAAAGCGTTAAAAAGAGAAAAGCTGAAAACCCGGATGGCCCCGAAGAAAAAACAACAGTAGAGTTTGTGGATATCGATATAACCGGCGAATCGGCCATGGCGAAAATTGATCTTTTCCGGGGTGGAAACCGGATTTTCACCGATTACCTGTTTCTGTATAAATTCCCGGAAGGCTGGCGCATTGTCAGCAAAGTTTATCACCGGTATTAGCGCAATCAACGAAGTTGCCAAAGACATTTTCCGGGCGATTTTTTCGGTACCATCGTTATCAACCATTTTGTGCCTGTTTTTTATGAGAATACCGGATCCTCAGGCATCCGGAAAAGACCTGTTTACCAAAAAACAAAAAGATGATTAGAAATTTCGTTATCACAACACTGAGGCATTTTTACCGATACAAGGGCTATACACTGACCAATATTTTTGGCCTTGCCATTGGACTGGCCACTTGTCTGCTCATATTTTTATATGTACAGGATGAATTGAGCTACGACAAATTTTTCACAAATGCAGATAACATCTACCGGCTGGAACCCCATTGGGTGGGACAGGGTGATGACAGCCACTGGGCTGCCACACAGGGCAGTGTGCTTCCGGAAATCGAAAAAAGCTATCCGGAAGTTGTCAGCAGTGTAAAAATTCATAAACCTTATCATCCTCCGGTTTTTACACGTGGCGATAAGCGATTTCGTGAAAAGTTCACACTTTACGCCGACAGCTCGTTTTTCAATGTTTTTGATTATGACATTATTCACGGCGATCCTGCAACCATGCTTAAAGGGCCGGGTAAAATCGTGCTCACCCGCTCGGCAGCCGACAGGTATTTTGGCATTGAAGACCCGGTGGGAAAATTCCTGCGCATCGACACGGCAAGCTACATGGTATCTGGTATTGTTGAGAACACGCCCCAAAATTCACACCTGAAATTCGACATCCTGGTTTCGCTGGATCAGATGCGGAAATACTGGGACGGCGTTGACCGGGAAGGGCCGGCAACGTTTTATTCTTATGTAAGATTTGCCGATGAAAAATCAGCCCGCCAGGTAATTAAAAAATACAATGACAATATTTACACGCATCTGGGGATGGTGGTTGCCGGCGATAGCACCAACATTCCCGAGGACTGGGAAGTGAGCATGATTTTTAACCCCATCACAAAAATCCACCTCGATGGCCATGCAGAAAAAGAAATCAGCGAAAACAGCGACAGAAAATATGTGGTGATATTTTCAACAGTTGCATTCTTTGTGCTGATCATTGCATGCTTCAACTACATGAACCTGGCCACGGCAAAATCCACCCGCCGCAGCCGGGAAGTTGGTTTGCGGAAAGTACTTGGCGCTACCCGTCAAAATATTTTCAGCCAGTTTATCGGAGAGTCGTTTACACTAACCATCACCTCCATGCTCATCGCCCTGCTCATCACCGAACTGGCCCTGCCGGAATTCAACAGCTTCACTGATAAGTCATTGCAATTAAACATCACACAAAACCCTCCGCTGCTCATCCTGATCATCGCTATCGTGATTGTTGTCGGGATACTTTCCGGAACCTATCCATCCATTTTTATGGCAAGGTTCAGTCCGATAAAATCGCTTAAGGGAAACACGATGAGTTCAGGCGGATCCGGTGCATCACTTTACCTGCGCCGGGGCCTGGTATTTGCTCAGTTTGCCATATCCATATTCCTGATTATCGGCATACTAACTGTAAACAGACAATTGCAATATATCCGCAACAAAAAACTCGGGTTCGACAAAGAACAGGTGGTGGTGCTTCAAATGCCCGACCGCGCAGCCATTGCAAAAATGGATGTCATGAAGCATGAACTGCTCCAAAACCCAAACATCATCAATGTGACAGCTACCTCAAATATTCCCGGTGAACGCATCCCGTTTTTAACGGTGAGAATACCGGGTAATGACCGGGAAGAAAATAACCAGGCGGAATCGGAAGGCGACGACACATTCACCATGCGCACCTGGGCAGGAGGCTATGATTTTGTGGAAACACTGGGCATTGAAGTGTCGCAGGGGCGAACGTTCTCAAAGGATTTTGGCACTGATGAACAGCAGGGTTTCATAGTGAATGAAACTGCTGTCAGGGAACTAAACATTGAAAATCCTGTTGGCCACGATTTTGAATATTTATATGGTCTGCCCGAACCCAAACGCGGTAAAATTATTGGCGTGGTTGAAGACTTTCACTATGCTTCGCTGCACCACGAAATTGAGCCCCTGCTCATTCATATCCACCCGCATTACATGCGCTATCTGATTTTGAAACTCAATACCGGGAACCTCCGCAAAACCATGGCGGATATTGAAAATGCCTGGAACGACCATATCCCATACCTGCCTATGAATGCCAGGTTTCTGGAAACCTCTTATGATAACCTGTACCGAAAGGAGATGAGCACAGGAACAATTCTTACGATTTTCACGATATTGGCAATCGTTATTGCAGTGCTTGGTTTGTTCGGGCTGGCATCTTTTGTTACCAGTCAGCGGACCAGGGAAATTGGGATCAGGAAAGTCTTAGGTGCTTCGATAGCAGGCATCATCGGAAACCTTTCGCGTGAATTTATCATATTGATAGCCCTTGCAAATGTGGTTGCATGGATTCCCGCATTTATATTTCTACAGGACTGGCTAAGCGGTTTCAGTTTCAGAACCAGTATCAGCATCTGGATATATGTGGCATCGGCATTCATATCCGTTTTTATTGCCATCAGCACAGTTGGAACCAAGGCCTGGATGGCAGTGCGCGCAAATCCGGTTGATACACTTCGTGCTGATTAGTATCTTTCAACTCATTTTCTGCCATTTTTTGGCAGAAAATGAGTTGAAAGATACTTCTGCAAAATTTCTAAATTATTTTAAATCAATGAGAAAATTAAAAATTGTAGTGACTTGTATTTGATGAAAAATTTGTAGCAATTTTACCTGACAACTTGGGTAAGCCAAAACATGCTACATGCTTTAAATATAACTCCTTTTTTGGTTTTGGCTTGTCCAAGTTGGGTGATTTGGCAATTTAAATTTTGACAAACAACTTTTTAAATGGCTGTATATCAATGCTTAAACTTTTTGTGAATTTTGTGTAAATAAGCTGCGATAATTTCAAGAAGTACGCAAAACAACCCGGTACGGATTGCGCAAAAATTGAATAACTGCATCATAATAAAGTGTAACCCGTAACGGGTTTTCACAGAACTCCCGTTAGTAAATGAAATTAATGCCTCGGGAATTTCCCGAATAACGAAAAATCCATTAACAAATAACTATTAACCTTTCCCTCCTAATCAATCTTCAGCCCTTCCGGGATAAACATTGATGGATCGCCGCCGTGGGTAAGGATGTCGCGGACCACGGAGGAATTGAGCGCGGTATATTCGGGGTGTGTGAGGAAAAATACGGTTTCAATCTCGGGATAAAGCTTTCGGTTCACCTGACCAATGGATCGTTCAAATTCAAAATCCGCCGAAGTGCGCAGGCCGCGCAGGATGAATTTCGCACCCATTTTTTTACAGTAATCCACCGTGAGGCCTTCATAAGTATCAACAATAATTTTTGGATTTCCGGCAAAAACGGTTTCCAGGAATTCCAATCGTTTTTCAATCCTGAAATAGTTTTTCTTTTCGCGGTTTCTGCCGATCGAAACAATGATTTTATCAAATAGCGGTGCTGCACGGTTGATGATGTCTTCGTGGCCGCGGGTGATGGGATCGAACGATCCGGGAAATATGGCGATTCTCTCCATGTTGTTTCAGTTTTTACAAAGGTAGTATTTATTGCAGCAGCCTGCGAAATGTTACCTTTTCCTTACCATCATTAATCCGTCACGAATTGGGACCAGGACATTCTCCACGCGATCATCCTTTTGAACAAACGCATTGAATTCCATGATTCCTTTGGCCTCACGGTCATCCGTACTTTTGTCAAGCACTTTTCCATCCCAGAAAGCATTGTCAGCCAGGATTATGCTCCCGGGTTTCAGCTTGTCAATCAGCAGCTTATAGTAATTCAGATAGTTCTCTTTGTCGGCATCAATAAAAACCAGGTCGAATGATTCCTTAAATCCGGGAATGATTTCCATGGCTTTTCCAATTTGGATTTTGATTTTATCTTCCACGCCGGCCTCTTTAAAATATTTTTTCCCGATCTCCACCAACTCCGGGTTACTGTCGATGGTGTGGATGATGCCGTCATCCGGCAGTCCGAGTGCCAGATTGATGGTGGCGTACCCGGTGAAAGTCCCGATTTCAAGTATGACCTTCGGCCGGTAGATTTTGCTGATCATCCTGAGAAACTGCCCCTGCAGGTGCCCCGATAACATCCGCGGGTACATGGTTTTCAGGTGGGTTTCACGATAAAGCCGGTAAAGCAGATCGGATTCCGGGGTGGTGTGATCTTCGGCATATTGCTCAAAGTCAGGGTGTGTGGCTTTGTAATCTTGCTGTGGCATGATAAAATGTTTTTCGATTAGATACAATGATAAAATCAGGATGTTCAAAATTTTGTTTGTGTGCGATGGAAAAAGTTAATAGTGAAAGCCATTTGAGAAATCTATCCAAACAATCATATTTTCTCCAAATGGCTGACCCCGTGTTCATTAATGTAAGGAAAAACCCGGGAATTTCACTCCAATAACTCAATCACCTTCCGCTAATCTCCATTCCTCCCAGGCACATAGGTCAACCTGCTAAACTGCCCGGGCACAAAAATCGCATTCGCCACTTCCATCACATCGCTGGCCGAGATATTTTCTACCTTTTGGGCAATTTGTTGAAAGGTGTCCACCTCATCAAAAAACAGGTGGCTTTTGCCGATTGAGATCATTTCACTCACATTCGACTCCAGCGAAATGGCCAGTTGCCCGATGATCTGCCTTTTGGCGCGATGCAATTGCAGTACCCCCATCCTGTGTTCACGGAAACGTTTCAGTTCCTTATCAATCAGCTTCAGTGATTTTTCCAGAAAACCATTGTCGGTGCCGAGGTAAATATGGAAATTCCCGGTGTCGGAATAGGGTTGATAGTGTGCTTCGATGGCATAGCAATACCCGTATTTTTCGCGGATGCCTAAGTTCAGGCGCGAGTTCATGCCCGGCCCGCCCAACAAATTGGTAAGCAAAGCCAGCGTGGTTTTCCGGTCGTCCTGCACATCGAATGCCGGAGTTCCCAGGACGCAATGTACCTGGTAGTTCGATTTTGGAGCTGTAAGCGATTCGGGCTGATAATCATTAAAACCGGTTCGACCGTTTTGCGAAGACGGTGTGGAAATATGGCTGAAATAACGTTTTACGATCCCAACCAGTTTGTTAAATGCAATGTTCCCCACGGATGAAATTACCAAACGGTCGGCGAGGTAATTGCGCTGCATAAACTTACGGATGTCATTCCTGTTGAAACGGTTGACTGATTCAGGCGTCCCCAGGATATTGCTCCCGATGGGATGGTAGTTATACAGCAATTCTTCAAACTCATCAAATATCAGTTCCGACGGTGAATCTTTGTATGAATTGATCTCATCCAGCACCACATCCTTTTCTTTGGTAATCTCCTTTTCCGGGAAGGTGGAGTTAAACAGGATGTCGGCAAATAGTTCCAGCGCCCGCTGGTAGTGCCGCTGCAAAAATGAAGCATACACGAAGGTTTCTTCCTTGCTGGTGTAGGCATTCAGATCGCCGCCCACATTTTCCATGCGGCTCAGGATATGATAAGCCTTGCGTTTTTGGGTTCCCTTAAAAATGAGGTGCTCAATGAAGTGGGCAATACCTTTTTCGTTTTCCAGCTCATCCCGCGATCCGGCATCAATCACCACACCGCAATGTGCCACCGGGCTGTTCACATTTTTGTGAATGATCCTGATTCCGTTTTTTAGCCGATGATACTGATAATCCATAATTTGCAAAATGGCGGCAAAGGTAAACGATTTTGGTTATTAGTAGCTACTCCGGTTATTCTGTGGAACTTCAGATTGCTCTGCTGATCAGGAAATAATCCATGCCCCGGATAGGGCTTGCGAAGGACAAATACTGTCGCAGTCAAAGGTGATCATGAAAAAAGTTTTTGAATTCGAAATCAGTTGCATTGACTTGTTTAAACCTTAAACGAAGCTTGCAAATTCAAAATAAAATAATGTAATATACCATCATAAAGGATTTTCAATCAAACCTTTAAAAGTCAGTTATTCAATATATTAAGTCTGTGAAAGTTCATTAATCAAAATCATTGTATATTTGCCGCCTAAAACAACATGATTATGTTAACTTATAGAAAACCAATTATATTAAATTTTATTACCTTATCTATCCTGATCTTTTTCTCTTCAGGATGCAATTACAAAACTTCCGGAGAGCATCAAGCCGATCCTGCCGAATTGGTTGGAGAAGTGGATATCCCTGACTTGCCCGATGAAACACAGGAGAAAAACAATATCAAACCGCTGCGTGCCGGCAATCCGGCGCCAAAGAAACTGAAGACTACCAGGCTGGGAGTACCTGAAGGCATCGAGTCACAACTGCCCGATTTTACTTCTTACAGCGATGTGGAACAAAAAAAACAGGATTTCTTCGAATTTATCCGACCCATCGTAGAACAGGAAAACCAAAAGGTGTTGGAGGAGCGTGCCTGGATTCTCGCGATGTTGCAAAAAGTTAATCATGGTGATGCACTTTCAGAAGAAGAAATGGATAATCTGGAAGAAGTAGCCATTCGCTACCGCGTGGAAAATCGTGATATCGGCTCCGAGGAATTCTTCAGGGCTTTGTTGCTGCATGTGGATATTATCCCCGAAGAACTCGCCATGGTGCAGGCCGCCAACGAATCGGCATGGGGCAGTTCCTATTTCGCCCGCAAGGGAAACAACCTTTTCGGACAGTGGTGTTTTACCCCTGGCTGCGGTGTGGTTCCGCGCAAGCGCATGGACGGTGCCACACATGAAGTAGCAGTCTTTGACGACCTTAAGCACTCGGTAAGATTTTACATCCGATACCTCAATTCCCATCCGGCCTTCAGGCAGTTGCGCGTGTTGCGCTACCATGCCCGCGAAGCCGGACAGGAACCCTCAGGTTACGACATGGCCGTTGGATTGCAGAAATATTCAGGCATCGGCATGGAATACGTAAACACCCTGCGGTCGATGATGCGCCACAACCTGGAATACATGGGGCCACAGGCTTCGCTGTAAAAGCATTTTAATATTAGCCTGAGTTCGATTTAAACTCAATTCGATTAATAACAATTTTTGCCGGAGTTAATTAGCATAAACTTTGCGAATTGGTTGTGTCTTGTGCCGAGGGCATCACTATGCGAGAGCCCTGGTGGCATCTTTTTATCAGGCCAGTAGAGTAGAGCGAAAGGATAAGCGGTAATGGGAAAAACCTCAATTTCAGTCCTTATCCTTTCAGCCCCCTCGTCAAACCGTACGTGCGGTTTTCCCGCATACGGCTTTCTCTAAAAACATTCATCTTAATGCATTCACAGGTCTTAGGCCAGAAGATCTATACGGAGTAATCAGTCCGTATTCCTGAACCAATTTATGGTAGGCCTGTTGACCATACAGGCGAGTTCTTCTTTGGCTTTTTCGATTGTAATACCGGTACAAACGAGTTCGCAAGTAGTCGTCTAATTTCTTAAACGCTTGTTGCGTGTAGCTGACTTTATCAATTTTGTAATAATTCATCCAACCTCTAAGAATGGGATTTAACTCATCAAC
>JAGYLT010000309.1 GCA_018400545.1 Bacteroidales bacterium | reverse complement strand
AAACCCTTGTGCTGAGCCAGGGCTACCTGCAGAAAGCGTTGGATCCAGTACAATAGCCACTACATCATCTTCACCAAATGAGCATGGATCGTTGGGAGCAGCATACAAAGTAAGATCAACTTCTCCGTTGGCAATATCCTGCTGGCCGGGCGTGTACTCCGTATTCATTGCCGATGGATCAGCAAAAACCCCGTCTCCGGATGTTGCCCATTCCAGTGATTCATAATTTTCTGCAAATGCATTGGTCTGAAAAACTGAACTTGCATGGATGATCGTATCATTTCCTGCATCCACTTCAGGCGTGTAAGTGATAGCTACATAAATACTATCGGCAACCTGAACGCCCGGTTCGTAACCATCCACAGTAAGTTTTAGCCAGAATCCACCATTTTCCAGATCCTGCTGGCCACGGAAATACACCACTCTTAGGTTTTGCGGGTTTGGAAGAATACCATCACCGGAACTACTCCACATATGTGATTTTGCATAAGAAACCTCACCCTGAGCTACCCAAACGGTGTCCTGACAAACCATGCCGTCTTCACCGGCATATACTGTTGGTGCCTCCAATGGCGCAAAATTGAACGAAAATGCCCTCGTCTTCCAGGCATTGTTTACATATTCGGTAGTGAACCAGAAAGTGGTATCATCCACAGGGTCAACATCCAGGTTGGCGTAATCGCCCCAGCGGTTGATATTACTTTGATTCCCGGTTCCCGTAACGGCTTCTATTTCATCGTAGGTCATTTCACCAAGCGGGGCATTGGCCGGCCGGCCTGTATAACGGATTGATGGAGAATAGTTGCTGCCTGAAACGGAATAACCCAGAGCTATTGTACCGTCTGCATTCATGGCGATACTGCCCATCCACCGGCTTAAACCATCATTTGGAGCATACACACCCTGCTGATAAATTTCCCACTGGCCACCATTTTCCTTTCTCAATTCATACCACTTGATGCCGGCACGATTGCTTCCTACGTTTACGGTGTGGTTAGCCACCATAGCTTCATAATCGTCAAAATTGCGATAAGCCAGTCTGTACATCAACATCTGCGACAGCGTTGCCAGCCGGTTATTTGTTCCGGGTTGCTGAATTCCACCATTGAATTCCGGATTAAAATATCCCGGATCGAGTGTGGTGGCAAGCGTTAAGGTAGAGTTAGAAGGTGTTTCCCAGTCCACATCAAATTCAAAAATATCCAATTGCTGGCTGCCGTAAATATTCATGGTTGCCACATAATTTGGAGCACCCTCGGGCGGCATCTGGCCATCAAAATCTGAAGGCTGCAGGCTGTATGTTAACGGATTATTGGGAGGACCAAAGAAAACCATATTGGCATCGGGGTCACCCACCAGCATTTTATCGCGTTCAAAAGCGGCAACGCCGCCACCGATAAATCCACCATCAAAAAAATTGAAGGTACAATAGTAGGCATCGCGCCAAACCGCCAGCTTGGGATAATCATTAAAATCATCAAACTCAAACGCATAGCGATACCAGTCTCCAAGCGGATCTCCCGTTGCAGAAACCGCTACCAACTCATAGGATTTTCCATTGGAGAGCTGGATGGCAAATTGCGAGGCAATCCACCGGTCGGCATCCTCATCATAAAGGATAATCGGGTCACCATCATTGGTGCCGGTCCAGGGCCCGATAAAACCCGACCACAAGGTGCTGTTATCCGCGGGGCCGTAAAGTTTATTCCCCGCTTTATCCCAAATAGCAAACGAAAGGTTGATCATCTGGAAATAATGATCGGGGCCCACATCACCATCCGTATCAGGTGGATAAACACCGTTCACATTCGGAATGCCTTCAAAATTTACTTCCGGTCCACGCGTTTTTACCGTTCCGCGTTCCGATTGAATCTTATTGTAGCTTCCTTCTTTTTTAGGAAATTCCCATTCCATTTCAAGCGATTCGTTTTTAATGATGCCGTCTTTCCATGCCCGTTTTCGTTCTCCGGGCATGATAACGGTCATATCCCTGAGTGCCGGGGATTTATCAAAATAAGCAGCCTTCCGCACCTGCGGAGAGGTAATCGATTCCTGTCCTGCCGCAAATCCGGCAGAAACAGCAATAATGAGTAGAAATACAAGAATTCGTTTCATTGTTCTGAAATATTAAAGTTAAAGTTAGTGGATGGATTTTTATTTTCGATATGAAATTCGAAGCCGGCTTTAAGCTTATCGCGCAAGGTGTAAAGCACGAAATAATAAGGTATGAGAATGCCAAGGGAAATGAGTCCTGCAAGGCCTTCACTCTCCAGGGAACTCAGGGCTGCAACCAGCGTGATCATCAGCAATACGAAAGGAAGAAAGTATCCGTATAAAACAGCTTTATTTCCAAGCTTACGCTTCATGGTTACTGTAACAAAATCGCCAACCTTTTGATTGGAATCACCCGTATTTTTTACATCGATGAATTTTTCCTGCATATCAGCCGCACCACAGAAACCCTTGGCATGACAGGAAGCACAGGCCGATTGCGCCATGATGCTTACACGGATATTTTCGTTTGTGATTTCCGAAATCACACCGTCATGTTTAACCAAATCTTCTTGTTGCATCGTTTGAAATTACGGAGTTGAAACAGAAACAGGAAGTACTTTTCCATTATAAAAACGGTTGCCGTTTTGGGCAAACCATGCGGCATATTCAGCCATATCTTCGGCTTTGAGTGGTGGCTCATATCCGGGGAAGGCTTCCGCAAGCATTTCGGTTTTAACGGCGCCATAGGCCAGGCAATTCACGCTGATGCCACGCTCTTTGAGCTCTTCGGCCATGGCTTCGGTGAGTACGGACACTGCTCCTTTTGCAGCGCTGTATAAAGCCAGACCCGGGAATTTGGAGCTTCCCTGCACACCACCCATACTGCTGATATTGACGATATGAGCACCTTTCCGGAAATTGGAAAGCAATGCCCGCGACAACCTGAAAACCGATTTCACATTCACATTGAATAAGTCATCAAAGTCCTGGTCTGTCAGTTCTCCAAAAGGTTTTTTGATGAGCATTCCGGCGTTATTTACCAGGATATCTACATATTCAAAATGCTTAAAAATATCGGGAAGCAGGTTGAACGCAAAACCCTCGGAGGCAAGGTCGAAAGGAACCGGAATTACGGCTGAACCTGAAGAAAGTTGGTTGGCCTCATCGGCAAGATGCCGCAGTTTTTCCTGATTTCTGGAAATGGCGATAATTTTATTTCCCTGGTTTTCAGCGAATTTCAAAACCAGTGCCCGTCCAATGCCGCGGCTTGCGCCCGTAACAATAATATTCATTCTTGCTAAATCGATTTAAGTTTTGCAAAGATAGGAAAAGTTTGAGGAGGGAGGAGCCGACCAGTGAGAAGAGAAAAGTTGGGGGAGAGGGTCCCATCGCGCGTTTCCATAAATA
>JAGYLT010000308.1 GCA_018400545.1 Bacteroidales bacterium | reverse complement strand
CGACCAGTTTACACCGCTTTATGAATCGGTTTACCACGATATAATGATCAACAACAATGTCACACTGTCCATTCACGGGCACGAACACAATTTTAAATATATAGACAATTATGGTGACGGCATGCCGTACCTTGTAGTCGGTTCTCCGGACAAGCGGGGATATTTTACCATTGATGTGTTTAAGGATTCACTTTCGGTAAACAGGATAGTTTTTTAATAATGAAAAACCTTGGCCGCATTTTCCTGGGTTACTTGTTGCTGATCGCCACACAGAGTGCGATGGCACAGCCGGATGAAAATCAAAAACAAAGTGCTTTGATTCCGGATCATCTGATTTTCAATTATGCCGGAAATATCGGCAACTATGGGATTGGCGCAGGATACATATTAAACAAAAAACAAAACCTGCAGATGGGCATTACGTATGGCTTTACACCAAAATACAAGGTTGCTGTGGCCACCCACACCATAGCAGTTCGTGGTATTTATCTGCCTTTGACTTACGAACTGAAACCAGGGGTAGATATTTCACCACAGATGAGCCTTGGTGTAAGCTACAGCACCGCCATCGGGAAGAACACCTGGATCAGTCAGCCGAGCGTATTTCCTGAAGGATACTACTCATCCACAGCGTTGAGGTTCCATGCCGGTTTTGGTGGTAAGATCAGTTACGAAACGGAAAATAATTTTTTCGTTAGAAAAATTGACCTGTATGCCGAAACCACAACCAACGACCTTTATGCCTACTACTGGGTGATATACAGGGAAGTAAAAACAATAGATATTTTCAGTCTTATGCTCGGATTGAATTTTTGGTTTTAGCCTGAGGATTGGCGTCAGCGGTCATCCCGGAAAAAACACAATGCTTTTGGGGTGATTAACCGGTTGTTTTTTTAGGTTTCCCAGGAATTGAAATTCTGAAAAGTGTATTTTTGACGGTCATAAAATAACTTGATACAATCATTAAGCGCTTAACTCATGCTGTTAGAATTCACATTAAAACTTATCAAAACACACTTCCTCAGCCTTGTGTTGTTTTTCTCTGTGTTGTCTGTTGCAGGGCAATCACATCAGGGCTTTAATTATCAAACCATCCTTCGTGATGCAACTGGCAACGTCATCCCGCTAGCTGACATTTCGCTTCAGATCAACATCATAAAAGGATCGCCCGATGGCGACATTATTTATAGCGAAATCCATGAAGCCATTACCAATGCAAGCGGCCTTGTAAACCTAATTATCGGGCAAGGTAATCCGGTATCCGGCGTTTTTCAGGATATCAACTGGAGCACAGGTTCTCATTTTTTTGAGGTCGCTGTAGATATTGATAAAAATGATCAATTTGTATCCATTGGAATTTCACAGTTTTTGAGTGTGCCTTATTCACGTCATGCTGATATTAGTACCGGATTGCAGGTGCTGACCTCTGAAGAACGAGACGCAATAGTAAACCCGGTCAAAGGAATGCAAATCTTTAACAGCTCAACCAACTGCCTGAACTATTACAGCGGGATCACCTGGTTTGAAACCTGCGGAGACTGCACTCCATTTCCCTCACAAGCTGACGCCGGCACTGATCAGGTTATTCTGGATGATTCAACCCTGGTTTATCTCGCTGCCAATGTACCGCAATATGGTGTTGGTGTCTGGATCGTATTAAACGGCGAAGGAGGGGTTTTTGAGGATATAAACGATCCTAATACTTTGTTTTCAGGAATGAGTTGTGAGAGCTACCTTTTGCAATGGACAATTGAAAATTTTTGCGGCAATACATCGGATGAAGTAAACATTCATTTTAATAGTACACCCACAGTGGCAAATGCAGGAGAAGACCAATGGTATGTTGATGGCACATGGGCTGAACTTCAGGGTAATACTCCGGAAATTGGAGAGGGTCATTGGAGCGTCGTCCAGGGTGAGGGTGGTAATATCATGGATCCGGCTGATCCGGGTTCGCTCTTTTTTGGATTAAACAACGAGGTTTACTGCCTGGTTTGGGAAATTTCAACATCATGTGGCGTTTCAACTGACTCAGTTTTTGTTTCTTTCGGATCTGGTATGATTTGCGGTCTCACAAATATAGTAGACCAACGCGATGGGAACCAATATTCAACCATACAGATAGGCAATCAGTGCTGGATGAAGCAGAATCTGGCTTACCTGCCTGACGTTTCGGGGGCTTCGAGCGGGTCAACTTCCTCGCCGAGGTACTATGTTTACGGTTATCAGGGGAACAGTGTTGAAGATGCAAAGGCTACAGACAATTATCAAACTTACGGAGCACTCTACAACTGGCCTGCCGCCACAGATGCATGCCCGGCAGGCTGGCACTTGCCCACCGATGCTGAGTTTTGTACTTTAGCACAATTTATTGATCCATCTGTAAATTGCCAGGCAACAGGCTATTTAGGAACAATTGCCGGCGGAAAAATGAAAACAACGGGGACGCTTCAAAACGGAGATGGCTTTTGGCAGCATCCCAATACAGGCGCTACCAATGAGAGCGGCTTCTCAACTTTACCCGGCGGACGGCGAGCGCCGGTCAATCCGGCATTTGACAATCTCGGCTATTTTGGTAATTACTGGACTTCATCCACCAACGGCAGCGATCGTTGGGGCTATATTCTCAACAATAATGAAGCGCGCATTCAACGTGCATACGGAACCGGCGACCATGGGTTCATGGTGAGATGTATTAAAAACCAGATGCCTTTATCTGAGTGATAATTTACGATACTGTTTTAAATGAAATTATATTTTTGCTGCACAATTGCGTGAAGGTTTGTCCATCACATTATTGTTGGCTATTTACCAAATCTAACCAGCTATGACCCAAAAAAATGTCCCTCAGGAATGTTGCCCGCAGTTCGATCCCGCCCCATGGGACGCCAAATTGTCCGACTGGGACAACAAAAGTTTTATCAAAGACAAGGTATTCACCCTGTTTTACATGCCAATAAACTTTGGCGCTGCCATGAAACGCATGAACGCAAAAGTGGAGGCTGCCGGCGCCGAAATGCCCGACTGGCTCTGTCTTTCCGACCACACCTCGATGTGGAACATGGATATCTATCTCGCCGTTGACCGCGAGGTGAAAGATGCCGAAAATGTCCATCTATCGGGAAAATTCATCAGCAAAGTATATGAAGGTCAATACAAAGAGTCAGGTAAATGGATGAAGGACTTCGAAACTTTCGTCAGAGGCGAAGGCCACGACCTGAAAAAAACTTACCTTTGGTACACCACCTGCCCGAAATGCGCTAAAAAATGGGGTAAGAACTACGTAGTATTTATCGGGAAAATCAACTGATCATAAATTATAATCTGTAAAACGAAAAATTATGAAAAATCACGATCACGGAAGCGGCTCGGCCAGTGCAGTGTATGGCCTGGGTTTTATTGGCGC
>JAGYLT010000307.1 GCA_018400545.1 Bacteroidales bacterium | reverse complement strand
AGGGGATTTAGGGGTAATTTGGCTTTTTAGATTGAACTCATTAATCCATTTCAGGAAACCTTCCTGGTGTCCACGGAGCTTCATATTTTTCCATTTCATTTTCGATCGTTTTTACATCCTGATCGATTTCCCTGATCTCCTCAAGCAAAGGCGGAAACGCTTCCATCAGAATGTCATACTGTTCCAGTTGGGTTTGGGTTGGGTCTGAAGTTGATCCCCAGTGTGAATAAGCAATTATTCCATAACGGTAACTAAACGGAACTTCCTGTGGTGGTATTTCTTCCCAACTTGCCCTGGCTTCAGCACCATCGATTTTAAATTTGATGTCAGCGAGTTTTTCTGCAGCTTCGCGTGCCTGGTTTGCCAGTGCTTTTGGAGCTTTTGGCGTATTATGGATGGCCTGGCGGATATGTGCAACTTTTTTAATCAGGTCATCAAGATAATTATCAGCACCCCTGATTTTTCTGCCCAGCTCGGCCACTTTGTTCTGATAGTCCACGAGATTTTCCCGGTTGACCGGAAGGGTTGAATTGTTCAGTGGTACCACATTAAATTCAACCGGACCGGCCAGTTCAGTAATTTCACCGTCATGATCCAGTGCAAGCGAAACAGCATATTTGCCCGGCATCACCAACATGCCCGAGTTGCCATCGCTTTTTGGGTTGAAATCATCACTTCGAAGGTTAACCGGATTTTTGCCCTGATAGCGCAAATCCCAGTTCACACGTTTAATGCCTGTTGACGGGCTCTCATATAGTTTGCGTACAACATCACCTTTATCATCAATAATTGTAAATACCAGATATGGCGCAATTTCTTTTTCTTCCTCACGGAGTTCATCAACTGAGGGCTGCGGAATTTTTTCACCCTCTTTAAATAATTTCTTTTCTTCTTTGAGTCGCTCCTGTTTTTTGGTTTTCGGGCTTTCTTTAAAGTAGTAGGTGAAAACCGCGCCAAATTCCGGATTGTCAGCGGTGTAGTAAGTCGATCCCTGACCATAGCGGCCACCGGTTTCTACGTAAAGCAAGGCATCTTTAACCGGGAAAAAGTGGGCTTTTGTGGTATCGATCATTTCGGCTGTGGCCGTGCGTAAAGGGGTGTAATTTTCCAGTATATAGAATCCACGCCCGAACGTTGCCACAACCAGGTCGTTTTCGCGCTCCTGGATAACCAGGTCCTTCATGGCGATATCCGGAATCCCTGCAGAAAGTTCCGTCCAGGTTTTTCCGCCATCGTTTGTGAAGAATACATTGAATTCAGTTCCAACAAAAAGTAAATCTTTATTTACATGGTCCTGAACAATGGTATGCACGGTTTCATCATCCGGAAGATCGCCGGTTATGGAAGTCCAGGTTTGTCCTTTATCTGTGCTTTTGAGGAGATAGGGTTTAAAATCATCGCTTTTAATATTGTCGAAGGATGCGTAAACCACATTTTCGTCATAGCGTGATGGCAGCAGGTCGCTCACATAGGTATATTCGGGAACACCCGGGAAGGATGTGATTTTACGCCAGTTTTCGCCGGCATCTTCTGAAACCTGTATCACGCCATCATCGGTTCCAACATATAATAAATCTTCTTTTACCGGAGATTCTGCAAGTGAAACAACTGTTCCCCATTGCGAGGTGGATACGTCTTTCACCACTGCATTTGAAGGCCAGTATTTACCCATGACCTTAAACTGGTTCCGGTCTTCATTGCGGGTAACGTCTTCGCTGATTACCTTCCAACTGTTGCCCCTGTCGTCGCTTCTGAACACTTTATTGGCTGCTATGTAAAGCCTTGTTTTGGAGTGTGGGCTCAGGAAAAACGGTGTGTTCCAGTTCCAGCGGTAGGTCAGTTCATCTCTGCCTGGCTCAGGTTTTATTTTAATCCGTTCGCCTGATTTTTTATCAAATCTAAAAATATTTCCATATTGATATGCTGAATAAACAATATCCGGATTGTCCGGCTCGATGGCCTGGAAAAATCCATCCCCGCCAAGGGTTACCACCCATTCATCGCTGGTAACGCCGCTTCTGCTGGTGTTGCGCGAAGGCCCTCCCATGCTGTTATTGTCCTGTGTTCCGCCGTAAACCCAGTAAAATGGTTCTGTGTCGTCCACGTTTACGCGATAATATTGTGTGATGGGGAGGTTGCTTTTGTGAATGTAGTTGCTGCCACCATCAAATGTTTCGTAGATACCACCATCTCCGCCAATCATGAAATGACCCGAATCTTCGGGATCGATCCACATGGCGTGATCGTCAACGTGCCTGGCCTTCAGCCCAACCCGGTTCCATGTTTTGCCACCATCAACCGTAACTTTTGATACTGTTTCCATTGAATAAACTTTTTCAGGATCGTTGGGATCGCAAACGATCTCGTTATAATATTGCCCGCTGGAGTGGTGGTCGCTGCGTTTCGACCAGCTTGCCGCACCGTTTGTACTTCTGAAAAAACCACCCTTGTCATCCTGAGCTTCCATGATCAGGTAGATATAATCAGGATTTGCAGGCGATATGGCCAGCCCCATGCCGCCAATATGAACACCCGGAAGTCCTTTCATGGCTTTGTTCCAGGTTTCGCCACCATCGGTGGATTTATAAACTGCCGATTCAGGCCCTCCGCCAATCTTGGTAAAGCCTGTTCTGCGGCGTTGCTCCGATGTTGCATACATGATGTTGCAATCCCTGGGATCCATCACAATGTCGTTCACACCTGTGTTTTCGCTGATTTCCAAAACCTTTTTCCAGGTTTCGCCACCATCGGTGGTTTTGTAAAGTCCGCGGTCTCCGCCCGGGCCCCAGGCCGATCCTTCGGCAGCTACATAAACGATGTCGGAGTTTTTGGGATGGATAATGATTTTACCAATCTGGCGCGATGAATCCAGACCCATATGTTCCCATGAACTCCCGCCGTCCAGCGATTTATAAACGCCGTTTCCATACCCAAGTGCGCGCTGGTGGTTGTTTTCGCCGGTTCCCAGCCAAACGATATTGTGGTTGGATGGCGCGATTTCGATGACGCCCATGGCGTATGCCTTATGGTTATCGAAAATGGGTTTGAAAGTGGTTCCGTTGTTGTCGGTTTTCCACACATGCCCCGAGGCTACTGCCACATAATATTCGCTGTGGTTTGCCGGGTTCACGGCAAAATCTGCTATCCTTCCGGAAGCAAAAGCCGGTCCGATCCCCCGCCACTTCAGCCCTGAAAATGTGGAAGATTTTAAGGTGTCCGGACCATTATCTTTATCCTTTTTCTTTTTACGTGCATCCACTTCGGTGGTGCTTAAAATAAAAACAATCATCATCAGGAAAACGCCAAGGCTCCTGAAACTACATCTTTTGGTTTTTGATAGTTTGTGCAAAGGTGTCATCAGTTTTAGTTTTGATTTGAGATATGTTATTATTTATTAAATCCGGCTCAAAGGTAATGAAGTCAGG
>JAGYLT010000306.1 GCA_018400545.1 Bacteroidales bacterium | reverse complement strand
CAGTTGGGCAGTGTTTATGAAAGCCTGCTGGCATACCGTGGTTTTTATGCCGAGGAAGATTACATCGAAGTACACAAAAAAGACAACCCAAAGGAGGGCACCTTTCTTGTTCCGCGGTCGCGAAGGGATGATTTTGAAGAAGGGGAAGTGTTGCACGATGATGAGGGCAGGGAAGCAGTGATCCCGAAAGGACGCTTTGTTTACAGGCTTAGCGGGCGTGACAGGCAAAAATCGGCCTCCTATTACACCCCCGAAGTATTAACCCAAACCACCGTAAAATATACCCTCAAATCATTTCTCGAAAAGCTGGATAAAGGCGAAATGAAAGCCCTCGACCTGCTCGACATGAAATTGTTGGAGCCGGCCATGGGGGCGGCAGCTTTCCAAAACGAGATGATCAACCAGTTGGCCGAAGCTTATCTGAACTACCGGCAAAAAGAATTGAAGCAAAAGATTTCGCCGGATAAATACCGCGAAGAATTACAAAAGGTAAAGGCCTACATTGCCACACACAACACTTATGGCGTTGACTTAAACCCCACGGCTATCGAGTTGGGGAAACTATCCCTTTGGCTCAATGTGATCCATAAAGATATGGAAACGCCCTTCTTTGCCAACAGGCTCGCTGTTGGTAATGCCGTGGTAGGCGCATGGCTTAAGGTTTACACCAGCTCCGATGTAATGGTGGAGTTGGATAAAAGTGGTGCTCCGTTGCGACGACAGCCAAAAAAAGCGTGGTGGGAAAAAGCACCCAGGCATCTTCGGATAGGTAAAAAAGGAATCCTGAGAAAGAACGATGAAATTTACCACTTTTTACTTCCTGATAAAAACATGCTTCCCTCTGCCGGAATTAAGATGCTTAAAGATGAATTCCCAATAGAAGCCGAAAAGGTAAGCGGCTGGAAAGCGGAATGGATTAAACCCCTGCTAAAATCTGAGGTGGATAAACTTAAACGCTTATGCACTTCCATCGATCAGCTTCTGAAGGAATACTACCACTTTCAGCGTTTGATCAACGAGCAAACCCAAACCCGTTTCCTTGTGTGGGGTGTGCCACAGGAAAATGTGCAAACCAAAATAAAATCCTACACCGAAAAGGAGGAACTGGATGATTACCGGAAACGCCAGAATGCCCCCTATTTTAAGTTAAAGCTGATCATGGATTATTGGTGTGCATTGTGGTTTTGGGATATGCGCCAGGCTGCCGAGCTTCCCGACCGGAAACAGTACTGGGACGATATTGCCAATATTCTTGACCTGGATTTAAACAAAGCTGCTTTGGAGGCTAAACAGCCATCAGGTACCATTGGGAAGTTTAAGGGTGGCATTCAAACAAACCTTTTCCGGCCCACCGAAGTTCAATTAGAGCTACCTTTGGAGGAGGATAGCCCCGGAGATAATGATGATTCATATACCAAAACAGGCATTGATTGGGAAGGCGACAGCGAATCAGCCGTTAACGAAGCCTTTGTCCGTTACTCCACACACCGCGATTTTTTTGATGAGAATCGGCGTATTAAACTGGTGCAGGAACTGGCCGGGCAGCATCATTTCTTTCACCCACAGCTTGAGTTTATTGAAGTATTTTGGGAAAGGGGTGGTTTTGATTTGATTGCCGGAAATCCTCCATGGCTAAAATTACAGTTTGAAGAAAAGGGAATAATGAGTGAAACATTCCCTGAACTGGAGGTGAGAAAAGTTACAGCCCCAAAGGTACGTCAGTTGCAGAGTTCATTTTTGCAAAATATGGCGCAAAAGGAAGCCTATTACTTTGAGTATATGAGCACAGAAGCTGCTGCGACTTTTATGAATGCCCACCAAAACTACCCGTTATTGATTGGACAACAAACCAATTTGTATAAGTGTGTATTGGAAAATGGATTTTCTTTATTGGCGCAAGATGGATACCTGGGTTTGCTTCACCCCGAAGGTGTTTACGACGACCCCAAGGGGTGGCCTTTAAGAAAGGAAATTTACCAAAGATTGAAGTATCATTTTCAGTTTAAGAATGAGTTAATTTTGTTTTCAGAAGTACATCATGAAACAATTTATGGAACCCAAATATATTCCGGTAAAAAAGGAATAGTTGATTTTATTTCGATCAATAACCTGTTTCACCCTTCAACGATTGACGGATGTTTTGTACATAGCGGAAATGGAATAGCCGGAGGATATAAAATTAAAGATGAAAATCTGGGAAAAATGGTTTGGAATATCCATCCGCATAAATCCCGAGTTGTAAATATTACCGAAAGGGAACTTAGAATCTTAGCCGGCACCTTCGAAGGGAGCACAGATTGGGAGTCTGCAAAACTTGTAAACGTTCATGCAAAAGAAATCATCGCGGTGCTTGAGAAATTAGGTGAATTCCCAACAACAGTTAAGGATTTTGAAACAAAGATTACAGTTTGCTGGGACGAAACCAATGATTTGAATGCCGGATATATAAAACGTGATACCAAATACCCCGATATTGAGGCCTATGAAATGATTTACAGCGGGCCGCATTTCTTTGTAGCCAATCCGCTTTATAAATCGCCAAGAGAAATTTGTGCACTCAACTCAGATTACGACATCATTGACCATGGGGAGATTGATGAAAATTATGTGGCAAGGACCAATTACGTCCCTCAAAATGTAACTGCTGGCTATGCAAACACTATCAGGGGATTTGAAACTGGCAGGGATGACCAGGGCAGGCCAACCTATGATAACTGGCTGGATTACTACAAGGTTGGGTTTCGAGCAATGTTAAGTCAGGCTGGTGAAAGAACATTTTCAGGAGCAATATTACCTCCAAAAACCGCACATATTCATGGTGTTAAAAGTGTTGCATTTAAAGATGACTTGAAGCTCTTGGAATTTTCGTCAATATCATCGTCAATTCCTATTGATTTTGCTATTAAAACAATGGGGAAAGCTGGCTTATATGATAGCGCTCAAATTCATAACCTTCCTTTAGATTTTAAATCTGAATATTCTTTTAGGATGATTGCTCGTACCTTGCTTCTCAACTGCCTTAATAGTTATTATGCGCCTTTATGGGGACGCAACTGGAAAGAAGTTTTTAAACAAGACCAGTGGAGTAAAACTGATAATCGCCTAAAACCATTTGATACCCTTACCAAAGAATGGCAATGGTCAACTCCATTGCGCAGCTGGTACGAGCGCAGACAAGCCCTGGTGGAGATAGATGTGATTACCGCCATGGCCCTGGGCTTAACCCTGGAGGAATTGATATTGATTTACAATGTGCAGTTTCCCGTGCTCCAGCAAAACGAAGACGATACCTGGTACGATACCACAGGCAATATTGTTTTCACCTGCTCCAAAGGCCTCACCGGTGTAGGAGTTGACAGGCCGGTTTGGGAAACCATAAGAAACCTGAAAGCCGGCGAAACCTACGAGCACACCATCGAAAAAAGCGAACTCTACTA
>JAGYLT010000305.1 GCA_018400545.1 Bacteroidales bacterium | reverse complement strand
TAAAGTGATGACACAATGGAATGATACTTTGCATCAAACACATCCAGCAGATTCTCAAGCGTATAATTTTCTTCTTCAGCGGCTTCATCCATCGATTGCTGATCCATGACCCTGAGATCAAAAAACTGTAGAATATTGAACAGACCCCAGAATTGATTCCAGTCATCCGGATCTATTTCAGCTTCGTCTTTAAAACTTATTTCTGCAGACACATCGGCTGTTTTGATGTTCACGGCTGTGGAAATATCAAACAGACCATTGGCTTTTATGCCTCCGAAAAGCACCCAACCATCCGGCGTTTTGTTTGCAATACAGTAATTGGCTCCGGGATCGGCATTTTGTAATGCTTTGAACAAATCACCAGGTGGGTAAGAAGGTTGAAATAACTGCTTTTGAAACAGTCCCAAATAAAACGACCAGTTTGCTTTGAATAGATTGTTCTTCAAAGGAAACTGTAGGTATTTTAATAAGCGCTCCATGTTATTGGGCGCTTCATGTATTGCAATAACATTATTTTTCTGACTCCTCAACAGCTTATTCTTCGTTTCCCTGAAACCATCTTCCAGCAATATCAAATCAAGCAGATCGCTTCGGTTTTTCTGGCTTTCCTTATCTGCAAACCTTTCATCAAACCGTTCCATATCATCCCAGGTAAGTGTCCACGTGGTATATTCATCAGATGCATTAATGGCCAAACGTTTTTCAAAATCCTTTCTGAATCTGTTGTTTTCGCTTGATGCATGATATTGAAATCCGTCGAGGTAAATGGCCATTTTTGGGATTGAAACAACATCGACTGCTTTACCGTTAAACTCCAGCCATGTGCAATAAAACAAAAAGTCTGTCCGGGTATGATATGCAATGCCATCATTTGGCCCGAGGCTTACCTGTGGACGGATGAAGAAGTCAATTTTTCTGCCATGTGAATCTGAATATTGAAGTGTGTAACAAATGATACCATCCTCGTTAAGCTGGTCAAAAACCCATTCATCCGTACTTTCAGCCAGATTTCTCAGGCTCCTGACAAACCGGTCTTCAAGCTCCGATTCCTCTATCTGGCCTTCATTGGTGATATTGCCCAACCCGCCGGGATGGGATTCCCACCCCTCGGCTTTTTTTACAATCTCCTCAAAGCGTTTTTCAGCTTTTTCCCTGCTGAGTTCCTCCCGGTAATACTGGTTTCCATAAGAATAAATACACCGATAACAACCATCCTTGCCATGGTGCTGACAGTTACACCCTGCAATTTCATGATATGCAGCTTTTAGCAGCTTGTTAAACTCCTTCCAGTTGAAAAGTTTTTCGAGGTAGCCGGTTCCACCCGGAATCGTATCGAACATCACCAGGTATTTATCAAATTTTCCGGTGTGATGATTATACTCCCTGTATTCAGAAATTCTGAGATGATCCGGATTTCCCTGGAAATATTTTTTCATGCCCAACTCAATCCCGGCAGTAAACATTTTTACTTCGGCTTCACTATTGAATTCCTGCACCGGCAACAAAATTTTAAGCGCCTCTGTTTTGATCTCCCTGAAAAAGAAAACTTCCGCAAAAACATCGTTTGCCTTTCCCTCATAGGTTACATCTTTGTATTTGCAATAGCCATAATGCTGTTTATAATCTTTTTGTCTGATGTTTGATGAAGATTTGCCACAATACCTGCATGTGATAAATCCATGTTCAGGGGCTTCAGTATCATTGATGGTTATTTTACGCGCATCCACCACATCATTTCTGCAAAGATTTACATCCGAAATCTCAACCTGTTTTACAAACTCAATCCCAAAGGGTATTTCTTTCATTGCCCAGGCTCCACGTGATGTATCATTTGCAAAACGGAAATTCCGTATGGTTTTGTAGAGTATGGATTCCCTGTCGTCACTGGCATCCGAAAGGACAGCTTTTGACTGGCTATTAATGGATTTCACGCTGATCAGGCGGGCAAAAGTATGAACATTGGATGCCGCACCCCAGGATTCATCGCCACATTTTGGGCAATTGCCTTTTGGAGCAATCTCTTCGCGCTCCATATGATCACAATTGGAGCAATACCTTTTTTTGTGGAAATTGGCATTGTCGGACCAATCGAAAGCGTTGATGCCACTGATAAGAAAGCGATACCCCTGGGAATAAAAATAGTTATCCGGGGCAAACTCCTTTATGGCCTGGCTTGCAGATTGAACAATTTCAAAATCTTTGTGAATGGGTGGTTTAGTGCTTCCCTCTGCCTGGTTGCCCAGTACTTTTGCATTGAGTACCACACCGGTTTCCGGAAAGGCATAGTTGGGAAGTGCACCAATATTTGTGAGATGTTCAAGTGTATTCCTGTTGCGGATACTCATCTTGATGCCGGAAAGATTTTTTATTTCGTTGTTAAGGGTTTCTCTTTCGGGATCGCCTTGCGCCAAATTTAAATCAACAATTCGCTGTTTTATTTCCTTACGTAATTTCTCGAGGTGCAGGAGTTCTTCTTTCAGTTTTTGAAAAATGCGTTTGTTGACTTCATAAAACTGGTTGTTCACCAAAGTTTGTTTCAACTCTGCAAAAACCGGGTCAGCTACCTGGTCTTTATATTGCAGCCTGAACCTTTCAAATAACTGTTGTTCGTTTGCCTTGACAAAATTCAATATCTGATTCATAAAAAATGACGGTGCCTGCACATCCGTCGATTCAAGTTTCAAAAACCGCAACTTAACAGGTATGTTGTTTTCTTTTGGATATTGCGATGTCCAGCTATCCACGCAAAAAGCAAAAAAGTGTCGTTTCAGGATTTCACGGGCTTCGAGATAGCACCCCGGTGTATGAATTTCCCCGGACATCATATCGGGCGGGTATTGAAAGTAATACTGATCGTGTGCTTTACCCTGGGCAAAGTTTACGATCAGGGCTGAGCCGCTTGCCCTTCCGGCTCGACCGACACGCTGTAAAAAATTTGAGGGTAGGAGTGGAACCGAATTGTTAAACGCTGTATTCAGGCTTCCAATGTCAATGCCCAGCTCAAGGGTACTGGTTGCCACCATGGCATTTTTGGAGTTGAATTTATCACGGTTCTTAAAATCCAGTTCCAGCAACTCACGTTTTTTGCGCTCAAGCAATCCGGTATGATCGGCTGCATAAATCCTTGGCGATCGGTTGCGGTTATATACAAGCTGGTAATAATTGTATTCAAGCAGTTCATCCTTTACGTTTTGATACGAACCTGTACAGCGATAGTTCAGACATTTACCACCAGCAAGTTCATGATTTTTATCCGAAGTAAACACCCGGTGTCCACACTTATTACATTCTACTGCAAAAACCTTATTTGCAACATAGACAGCTTCCGGCCTGATGGCAAAACTGGTGAGATCGTGTGATTGCTTCTGATCGAAAAGTCCGGCCTGATGAATCGCCACTACCAGTTTTTCATAAAACTCATTGAGGAAATCCACATGATT
>JAGYLT010000304.1 GCA_018400545.1 Bacteroidales bacterium | reverse complement strand
ACCATTGGTAATGGTGATGGCTTCGCTCATTCCGGCTTCGATTGTTGTTGAAATATCGGTGTAATCAGCTACGCCACCCTGCCATCCGCTTGAATTGTTGATGTTTCCGCAGGTTACATTTGCAATCCATTCATCTTCAGTGGTGGTACTTGCATCGC
Organism: Bacteroidales bacterium; assembly: GCA_018400545.1. Next base: position 3,302 of record JAGYLT010000304.1, on the reverse strand, counting down.
AATACTCCTGATAGTGGCAGAAAATGGTTTTAAACTTGCAGTCGTTATCCGGGTTTTCATCGCCCGGGAGTTGGGTGCAGGCTTCAATTTCATAATCGCCAAACATCGACATATTTATGGTTTCGGTGAGTGTGTAATCCACTTCCTCACCTGTTGACAGGTTGCCGGTCCAGGTTCCTGAAAATGTACCTGCTCCGGTTGGGCCTGAATATGACACTTCCCACGGAATCTCAGTTTGCGTTAAAACACCGAAATTCCGTATGGTGATTGTGACAGGTTCGGTATTGCCGAGGTAAACGCCTGAGGCTGGTTCAACGATCGACCAAATACCCACATCATTATTCAGGCTGCCTCCCAAAAGCCTTTTGCATTCTTTTGTTTCAACGTTTTGACTTTTTGTTTTACTATTTCCAAAATCGATCTCTATTTCCCATTCCAGGGGCTCGTCCCCGGTGTTGGTGATGGTAAATTCCTGTGTGGTGATCTGCGGGGGATTTTCATGGACTTCGGAAAGCGAATCCGGTGAAATGGAGATTTCGGGATACCCCGGAATGACCACTTCAACTCCCGGCGTGGGATAGGAAAGGCCTTCATCGTAAACCGCTTTGGCTGTGTAAATATAAGTACCGGGTTCAAAAAATGGATCGGTATATTCCACTTCGGGTGGCTGAACAGGATCCAAATTAACCAATTCACCATTCCGGTAAATATTTACGCCCAAAAACTCCAGCCTACCGGGCATGATGCGCTCAGCAGGATTTTTACTTTTTACCGAAGTGATTGACTGCAAAGCGGATTCCTGTTCAACAAGAATCTGCAAATTGTAATTGAAATCCAAACCATAATTATAGCTCAGGCTTTCCCAGGTAATTCCATCAAACGAAATCATATCGCCATATCCCGCAATGGCGGGGCCACCATCTCGACCAATGGGATCTTCGCCGTCGGGACTGGTTACTTCAAAACCCACCCACAATTCTTTTGAAGCATCGATGGTTTGTGGTTCGTCCAGCAGAATCGTGTTCCACTCATTCCAGTTCAGATTTTCCAGCACCTGCTCATAAATCAAAAATGATGCATTGGTATCTTCCCAGATTTTAAAGGTGATATCCGAATTATTGGCAAACTTCAACGGGAAGAACTGAAATTCGGTAATTGTATATCCATTGAATGGGATAAGATCAACAGTATCCCAGCGAATGGCAGTAAAAAATTCACCGCCCGACGAACCCATTCCGCCGGCATTTACGCCATTGTCATAGCCGAGCCAGTATTCATTTGGGGTGTTCATCCCCCAGGAGCATTCCACACCAATATCTTCGATAAACTGCGCATTGAAGCCCTGCGGGGGCGGACCAACCGGCGGAGATGGCGTAGAAGGAACGGCAAAACCGGTAAGCCGCATGCCTGCAGGAAATTCTCCAAGCAGAGTTGCTGCACCGGTAGTTACATCTGCTGAATACAATCCGCCGGTTGTTGTATAGCCGGTGATATAGCACTGGCCGGTATTTTTATCGATCGCCATATCCTGCTGGCCTTCAAAATCGAAGCCCAACTGTCCGATGGCCGTAGCAGCCCCGGTGGTCTTGTCAATGCTGTACAACATATCATCACCCGTATCGAAACCAAACAGATCGCCGGACATATTACAGGCAATTCCCATCATCTGTCCACCGGCATTTCCCATATCACCAATCAATGTTCCCTGACCGGTTGCCGGATCAATTTCAAAAAGCTCCGTATCCGAAACCCCGTAAAATACATTCATACCACCGAATGCAAGTCCGTTTAATGCCGGTCCATCTCCAACAAATGTCATGTATCCAAATTCCGTATCGATGGTGTAGATTCCGCCGCCTTCCTGGCAACCCCACCAGTAACCCGCAGCCCAGCACGCGCCGGTTATGATTTCGTCGCTGGAGGTTGGGGCAATTTGAATTACATCAATGGGCAGTTCAAGGTCAAAAATAACCGGGCCTTCCACCAGTGTTCCTGAATTATCTTCAGCGAGATACGCATAGCAAACCTGACCACCGTAAACAATAATCGGCTTTGCTTTGCAGTCGTTAGCAGTATTTTCATCGCCTTCCAATTGGGTGCAGGCTTCCACAATAAAAGATCCAAATCCTGCATCGATGGTATCAAAGACAACCTGCTGGGTTTCGCCCTGCATAAGCTCTGATACGTAAACTGTGGAGGAATAGGCACCAAAGGCCATTTCCACGGTAAAACTCTGGGTTTCTGTCCCGTAATTGATTACAGTAGCTTTTGGAATGATGATGCCGGGATTAATAAAACTCAGCATATCAATGGATTCAACCCCAACATCGTGCGTAAATTCCCGGTTAAAATCACCAATGACAACAGGAGTCCGGCTTTTCACAAAATCATGCCCGCTACCTTTATAATTGGCTTGATTTGCTATTTGTGCCGTTTCAAGACTTGATTCATGTTTTGAAGTTCCGGAGTATTCATTTGCATAAACACTGAACATCATTACTGAAACCAGAAGGATCAGCATTTGTATAAAAATGGTTTTTTTCATAGATGTTTTGTTTAGAGATTTGAGAAAAAAATAAGGCGTAAAGGTAGCAATAAGCTCCACAAAATGCAAATATACCCGGGAAATTTTGCATGGGATAAGCTCATGCATAAAGGAAACGGCAGCAGGAAAAGACCATGGATACTTTAACGGGGCCGGGTTTATGAAAACGACAGCAGGAAATTTCCCGAAACATCTGAGCTGTTTTGATGTTACCTCCTTAAAACTAAATGTGTACGATTATGAAAACCACAATCATAGCTTTAATAACAACTTTACTTATTATGCACCCAAACGGACAGGAAAAGCAATTACGCATCACGGATTTTACGGATGATACGAACCTGGAATGGTTTATCGTGAACGACGGTGTGATGGGTGGCTTGTCAGAAAGTACGATGAAAACCGGCAGGCATGGCCATGGCATTTTTTCGGGAAATGTTTCGCTGAAAAACAACGGGGGATTTGCCTCGGTACGCGCTGTGGTGCCTAAAGCCAATTACTCCGGATACAAACAAATCGCCATCAAGGTTAAAGGCGACGGCAAAAAATACCAGTTCCGCATCCGCACTGATAAAAATTTTGATGGTGTGACTTACCGGGCCGCTTTTACTGCAACCGGTGAATGGCGGGAGGTGGTTTTCTCGGAAGATGATTTTACTCCGGTATTCCGTGGGAGGGTAATCCGGGATTATCCCGCACTGGATTTTGGTAAGATCAACCAAATCGGCTTCCTCATCGCTGACAAGCAGGCCGGGAA
>JAGYLT010000303.1 GCA_018400545.1 Bacteroidales bacterium | reverse complement strand
AACTGAAAGCACTTTTGGCAGGAAATGATATCCTGCTGCTACCTCTTGACATTCCGGGCGCCATCGGTAAAATTCAGCAGGCCATCGACAGCGGGCTGATCTTGCAGGATGAAGTGGATTTCAGATGCCGGAAAATCCTGGCATACAAAAAACGCATGGGGCTGGACAATCCCGAAGAAATCAACGATGATGGCATCGTGCGCGAGATCAACAAGCCGGAAAATGAACTCATCAGCAGAAAGATATTTGAGGAGAGCATTACGCTGGTGAAAAACAACAACGATCTGATTCCAATTAAAAATCTGGATACCCTCAGGATGGCTTCGCTGGTGATTGGCAATGAAAACCTGTCCCCGTTTCAGGAAACCCTTGGATTGTATGGCCCGGTTGAACATTTTAACATTCCGCCAAAACCAACCCAAAGTCAAATTTCAAAACTTGAAAAAGCACTTCGGGATTTTAACCTGGTTTTCGTGGGGATAGAGAACACCAGCAATTCACCGCGCCGAAATTTCGGGATTTCAGAGGCTGCAACCGATCTCATCGAAAAAATAAAATCCCAACCTTCCAAAATGATCCTGGATATTTTCGGGAATCCTTATGCACTGGCAAATTTCAACAATCATGAGGATATCGATGCCATGATCGTATCCTATGAAGACAAAGCTCTGGCCAAAGATATTTCGGCACAAATCATTTTTGGGGCCATTGGTGCCAACGGCAGGCTACCGGTTACGGCATCCGCGGTATTTAAATCAGGTGACGGCATTTCAACCAAATCCATTGGCAGGCTAAAATATTCCATTCCGGAAGAAGTGGGCATTCCACGGTACGAGCTCGACACCATCATCAGGCTGATCAATCATGGCATTGATGTGGAAGCTTATCCGGGCGCGCAGGTATTGCTGGCAAAGGATGGTGTGGTGTTTTTTAACAGATCGTTCGGCTATCACACCTACGACAGCATCAATCCGGTGAAAGACTATGATCTGTACGACCTGGCTTCGCTAACCAAAATCGGGGCAAGCACCCTGGCGGTAATGGATTTGTACGAAAAAGGCCGGTTCGACATCGACCTGCCGCTTTCGTGGTATCTGCCCTACCTCCGAAATTCCAACAAACGTTCAAAATTTACACGCGAAATTCTGGCCCACCAGGCGCAATTTCAACCCTGGATTCCATTTTTCTGGAAGACCCTCAAAGACGACAAACTGAAACCGGAAATCTATCGCCATAACCCGGGAAAGCAATACAAAACAAAGGTAGCCGACCAGCTCTTCATTTTAAACGACTACCGCGACAGCATTTTCGACACCATCATCAGATCTGAACTTCGCGAAAAGCAGGCGTACAAATACAGCGACATTGGGTTTTATCTGCTTTGCGACGCCATAGAAAAAGTAACCGAACAACCTTTCGACCATTTTGTAAGGGAAAAATACTACAACAATCTGGGCATGACGACCATGGGATATAAACCGCTCGAAAGATTTGAAAAAAATCGTCTGGTGCCTACCGAATTAGACACCGCTTTCAGAGGGCAACTTATCCAGGGCTATGTGCACGATCCGGGAGCGGCCATGCTGGGCGGCGTTTCCGGTCATGCGGGATTGTTTTCCAACGCCAACGATATGGCCAAACTGATGCAGATGTACCTGCAGGAAGGCAGCTACGGCGGCAAGCAATACCTGAAACCTGAAACCATTGCGGAATTTACCCGCCAGCAATTTCCGCTGGACGAAAACCGGCGTGGCATTGGTTTCGACAAACCCTACCCTGAATACGATTCACTGGGGCCGGTTTGCGAAAGTGCTTCTTTGCGAAGTTTCGGGCATTCCGGATTTACCGGAACCTACACCTGGGCTGATCCGGAAAACAAACTGCTTTATGTTTTTTTATCAAATCGTGTTTACCCGGATGCCAACAATTATAAGTTGCTTAAAATGAACCTGCGTACAGATTTGCATCAACTGGTTTACGACATCTTCGACAGGCAAAAAGCCGATTTCATTCCTCCACATGAAAAAGTGCCAATCGAAAATAACTGATATTTTTGCACGCTTTATCAAAAAATATTTAGATGAAATATCGCACTAAATCAATACTGTTCTGGATTTTATCTTTCGTCCTGATGGCCGGAGCAGCCATTTATCAACGCATGACCGGCCCTACCTACCCGGAACGCGGCAAAGTGGAGATAAACGGAGAAACCATAAAATACAAGCTGATCAGAACCTGGGAGGGTTCAACAGACGCCGAAATTACCGTGGAAGCGGAAAACAGGAATATCAAAGGAAAATATCGGTTTAAAAGATATAAAAGTCACGATACCTGGAGCGAAAAAAAAATGGAACGCAGAGGTGATGAACTGGTTGCTTTCCTGCCCGGACAGGAGGCAGCCGGAAAGGTGGAATATGAAATCTTCATGGGAACAGAAGGCAATTTAAAAAAACTTGAAGAAAACCCGCTTATCCTGCGATACAAGGGGAAAGTGCCCGATTTTGTGCTGATTCCGCATATCATATTCATTTTCATGGCCATGCTGTTTTCTACCCGCACCGGAATCGAGGCTATTATCAACGGCAGGAATCTCGTGGTTTATTCCATGTGGACATTGATTTTGCTTACCGTTGGAGGCATGATTCTGGGCCCGATAGTTCAAAAATATGCTTTTGACGCTTACTGGACCGGATGGCCATTGGGTACCGATCTTACCGATAACAAAACCCTGGTGGCGTTTGTGATGTGGATAGCGGCCTATTTCCAGGTTCGTAACAACCCGAGTAAGAAAGGCTGGGTAATTGCTGCTGCCATTGCATTGCTGGCCGTTTACCTGATCCCGCACAGCATGTTTGGATCGGAAATCGACTATACACAGGAAACTTTGAAATAATAGCAACTCTAAGTATTTCACCGGTTTTCTAATCAAATTTTCATAAAAATGTCATTAACCATCATCATCATCATAGCAACAGGCATTGTTTCATTTATGGCATTTCAGAATGCCGGCCTGTTCGATAAATTGAAATTTAACGCTTACTACATCAGCCGCGAACGGGAATGGTACCGTTTTTTTTCGCATGCCCTTTTGCATGCCGACTTTCCCCACCTGATCATCAACATGATCGTGCTCTGGTCGTTTGGCCGGGTGGTGCAAACCTTTTTCGAACTGGATTTCGGAATGATGGGTGCCTTGTATTTTCTGGGGCTTTATGTTGGCGGGGCATTTTTTTCCACGATTTACGATTATGTAAAACGGAAGGATGATGTTTATTACAATGCTGTTGGCGCATCCGGGGCTGTTGCAGCGGTGGTTTTCGCCAGCATCATTCTTTACCCTTCAGGGAGCATATACCTGTTTTTTATTCCCATCGGCATCCCATCGTGGCTGTTTGGCATCCTTTACCTCGTTTACTCGGTGTATATGGGAAAACGCGGCCAGGACAACATCGGGCACAACGCCCATTTCTGGG
>JAGYLT010000302.1 GCA_018400545.1 Bacteroidales bacterium | reverse complement strand
ATCTACAAATACTTCGACAGTCAAACCGGAGAAACAACAATGCTGCATCCTGTTTTTGATGAAACGATGCCCCATGATGGCAATAATTTTGCTGCCAACGGCCTCTCGGCGATGGATATGAAAACCGCGGTTGAAAGTAATCGGCCGGAGCTACAATTCAGGGCTTATCCCAATCCTGCACAAAATTTTGTTACCGTTGAGATGGATGAAATCTCCACAGGTTATGTGCATGTTGAACTGATCGGGATGATGGGAGAAACTATTAAATCCGAAAGCTTTGGAAGTAACACGCGGATGATTATCAACCTGAATGATGTTGCCGGCGGTGTTTACATTCTTCAAATTTCGAACAACGAAAATACCATCAGCCAAAAATTGATTGTACGAAAATAGCTGCGTTTTTTCATCCAACCAAAAGCCTTCCTGCATTTTTCGGGAGGGCTTTTTTATTTGATAAACTTCATGGTAGCGGGCGACGACGTCCCTTTGGATTGCAGCTTTAAAAGATAAACACCTTTGGGGAGGCTGCTTGTATTGATCTGATGATTGCGCCGGGAATCGTTCGGCGAAAAAGTTCCTTCCATTAAAACTCTTCCCGAAACTGAAAGAATCTGATATTTAGCCAATGATTCCATCGGGTCCGACACGTGGATATTCAAAACATCATTTACAGGATTAGGATAAATGTTGATATCCGTTTTCACCACATCAGCCATATCATCAATGCCGGTAATATCGTAGGGGAAAAGCTGCAGTTGAACATCTGAAATGGCGGGGTTCTCAGCAGTAATTGTTACATACACAGGCTCGGTGAACAACCCGGCAGATTCGGCTATCATTTTATAAGTTCCATATTCAAGTGCATCGAAATCAAAGTTTCCTTCCTTATCCGAAAAAATATAATCAAGTGGAGCATTTTGTGCATCGAACAGTAACACCTGCGCATCTTCGCCGGGCAAATTTCCCTTGTCGGGAGCATAATGCTGTACGCTGCCCGATATTAGCCCGGGGCCCTCAGGCCTTTCAGGTAGCGGAACTAAATTGATATCCAGATCGTATTGATGGGTTTGGGTAAGGTAAAAAGCCGGCGCATCCTGCCAAAGAAGTTTATCACCAAAATAAGCCGGGAAATAATTACGGGCATTGGTGGAATTATTTGTCAATCGTGTCTTTATCAGATAATGGTCTTCGAGCAAATAGAGGGCAAAATAGTATCCGTTGGTAGTAAACAGTGCCGTATCAATACAAAAGATATTTTCGGCACCATGATGGCGGTAGAGATAAATCATTGCCGTATCGCCCGTATGCGGGGGATTATTGATCGGATAGTCGCCCGGCATAAACAAAGCCGCCAATATGATAATATGCAGGCGTGGTAATTTGGATTTTGCTATCGGAGCAACCGGGGCCGAATGGGTTGAACCTGGTAACTGTAAGCTGCACGTTATATTCGCCGCCTTCTTCATATTGATGCGAGGGGTTTTGCTCATTGGAAGTATTCCCGTCGCCAAAATCCCAAAGCCATTCATCCGGATTGTTTTCCGACATATCCTGAAAATGAAAATGAAGTGGCGTATTTACGGTAGAGTCAACTGAAAACGAAAAATCAGCCTGACAGGATGGAGCGGGTGTTACAACATGAATATTTTTATAGACACTATCAGCACAGTAGAAAAGTGAATCTGAATGATAAATCTTTAATTGAACAGAGTAGCTTCCTGAATCCTGATAAAAATGCACAGGATTTTGAAGGGTTGAACTGTTGCCATCTCCAAAATCCCACTCCCAGGTATTGGCAATACCTTGAGAAATATCGGTAAACTGAACACCCGGCAATTCATTTTCAATTATTTCAATGTCGAAATCGGCAAAACACAGGTCAGGGACTTCAATCACAATGTTTTCGCAGGTGGTGCTGCTCTGATTACCCTGAGAATTGATAACTGTAAGACAAACTTCAAAAGATCCTTCGGATGTGTACAAATGCTGTGGATTTTGCTGAGATGAAGTATTTCCATCTCCGAAATCCCACATCCAGCCGGCTACTTCTCCCGATGAGTTATCCTCGAATTGTACCAAAAAGGGGTTTTCGTCAGAGGTGGTATGGGTAAAACCGGCTGATAGTTGGGAGGTGTTGGTGATGGTTATATCTTCACAGACAGCACTCCAGCAAAAGCTGTTCACATCAATTCCCATGAGGCATACACGGTATTCTCCCTCTTCACCAAATTCATGTAATGGATTTTTTTCATTGGAGTATGCCCCATCTCCGAAATCCCATATCCAGAAATCAATATTTCCTGAAGATTGGTTGGCAAATTGCACTTGGAAAGGATTTTCGGGAGTTATAAAATACCCGAATTGGGTTTTACAGAAGAAATCCTCACTTATGTAAACATAACTGCAAATCTGGTTTTCGCAATCAGGATTTGTTGAATCGGATACAGCAAGGCAAGCAAGATAAACACCCTCCTGCTCGTAAAGATGTACCGGATTTTTTTCGTCTGAAAAATTACCGTCACCGAAATCCCATTGCCACTGATTGATATCGCCTGTGGAATTGTCGAGAAAAGCAATTTGCCTGATATTATCATAATTGATCATGTAATCAAAAGATGCTTCACATTCAACACTGCCATTTGCGAAAACGTAGGTACAAAATGTGTCTTCACAACCGTCCTGACCTGATACTGTAAGGCATACCTGGTAAGTTCCGTCTTCGATAAACGAATGCACCGGGTTGGGCAGGTCAGAGGTATTGCCATCGCCAAAATCCCATTGGTAATTGGTGATATTTCCCAGCGACATATCAGCAAACTGAATGGTAACGGGGTCGAGGGCCAGATAAAAGTAATTAAAGTAAGCGTTGCAAAAAGGTTCTTCCAAAAGGAAAATTATCTGGCAACTTTCATCCTGGCAATCTGTAACTGAATTCTGTATGGAAAAGCAAACCTGGTATATTCCCGGCATTTTGTAGGCGTGTTCGGGCGATTGCAGGTTGGATGCTGCACCATCACCAAAATCCCATGACCAGCTATCGGGATTACCCGACGAATTATCGCTGAACGTAACGTTTAAGGGATTTTCCGGGTCGATCAAAAAATTAAACCCGGCGAGGCAACTTTCAGTTTGATCCACATTAATTTCCTGACAAAAACTCTCCGTACAGTCTGCTGTTTCAACTGTAAGGCATACATTATAAAAGCCGGTAGATTGGAAAGTATGCACCGGGTTTTGAAGTTTCGATGTAGTTCCATCACCAAAATTCCAATCCCATGCAATAATATCGGGCGATGACAGGTCGATAAACTCGTAGGTTCCGGGTGATTCAGTTGCGGGAAAATACACAAAGTCAGCTGTACACTCGGTAATCTGTGCTGCTACTTCAATATTTCGGCATGTCACATCGGAACAATTACCTGAAGTATCAGATATTGCGAGACAAACTTCATACATGCCGGGTTCGGCATAAACATGTACCGGATTG
>JAGYLT010000301.1 GCA_018400545.1 Bacteroidales bacterium | reverse complement strand
GGCCAGGCACCTGGGTGAAAATGTTTCCGAAACAATCCTATAAAATCTGGTCGGGACTGGTGTTTGAAACCATTTGTCTGAAACATGTTGAACAGATAAAAGTGGAACTGGGCATCGATAAAATATTTACATCTCAGGCTGCCTGGAAAAATGACAAAGCCCAAATCGATTTACTGATTTTTCGCGATGACGGCATCATCAACCTTTGTGAGATGAAATTCCACAATACCGAATACATTATCAACAAAGCTGAATACGAGAATCTGAAAAATAAAATCCTACAGTTCAGGCAGGACTACAAAACCCGGAAAAATATTTTCGTTACGATGGTCACCACTTACGGTGTAGCCAAAAATGCGTTTTCGCTGGAGTTGGTTCAAAATGATCTGACCATCGATAGCCTTTTTCGCAAGGGTTATTTGCAATTAAATTAAAAAAAAACAGGGTCGGCAATTAAAAATTCATGCCGACCCTTAAATATGTTTTAATCCTTGTGTTAATGCCTGTTTCAGAAACTGAGCACCGATCATTAATTTTGATCAGCGAGGATTATTTAACCACAATCATATTCGAAGAACTGCCTGAATTGGTTTCGATCAGCAAAACATAAACGCCTTGCCGCAAGCTGCGAACATCAGCACGATATTCATTACTGCTTACCTTGCCTTCGAGAACTACCTGGCCTGCCTGGTTCACGATCTTTACTGATTGCATTTCCTGTTCTGAAGTAACATGCATAAAATCTGTGGCCGGATTTGGGTAGATACTGGTTGAAATGGATGTAGCATCCCCAATTCCCGTAATCTGATACAATACTTCAGTTTGATTTGAAGGATCAGATTCACCACCGGGGTATGCCGCAGTAACATATTAATAATGTGTTCCGGTACTTTGCAGGTTTTTATGAACGAAGTAATTGTTTTCCGTCCTGGCCAGCATTTTCCAGTCGCTGTTTTCAGCTATTTGGTATATGTTGTAGCCTGCGAGTGTAGCCATCGCATCCATGCCTGCTGAGGGTTCCATCCATGTCAATTCCACCATGTCGCTATCCAGCAATGCTTCCGGGTTCATAGGTTCGGGCGTAAGAAAATCTATGGAATACATATTTAAAGTTCCGGATTTAAGAAACTGGTAAAAAATTAAATGGACGCCATCATTTGTGAATTACCTTTAACGAACAATTATTTTCATTGCAGTTTAAAGCCCAACAAAATAAATCTATCAATCTTTGAGAAAAGGCTAAAACTTCGGGAAGGAATCCGGGGAATAATGAAATAACCTATCAATCCAATTCTGACTGAAAATTTTCGTAAATTTTTTGAAAAATAGTGATATACGATGCTCGCCTTGCTCGCCCCGCTGCGAAGCGGGCCGCCCGGGTTGGCCTTTGTAAATGCGAGGCAGGCCCGCTTTGCCGCCCGTAATGGCGAGGCAGGCGATCGGCGATTTAAAATTTTGGATAGGCGCTAACACAAAGCGAAAACATCACGCCCGGCAGCTAAAGAAATTAATGCTCCCCCAATAGCTATCGGGGCTTTCGGGACTAAATGTGAGGAATTCCCGATATCTTCCCCTACCTTAACTTTGCCAATGCATCAGCAATCCGTTCAAAAGCACGATTGAGGGCATTTGTAGAGGTGGCATAGGAAATGCGGGTGTGGTCGGGGCTTCCAAAAGCAGAACCCGGAACCAGGGCTACCTGCACGGTGTCGAGCAGGTACAGGCACAGGTCCATGCCGTTGTTGATGGTGGTGTTTCCAGTACTTTTTCCGTAGTAGTAGGAAACGTCGGGAAAAATATAGAAGGCTCCCCCCGGCACGTTGGTTTTGATGCCCGGAATTTTCTTCAGCAGACCGATTACCAAATCCCTGCGTTGTTGAAAAGCATCTTTCATTTCCTGCATCTCAGCCATGGCGCAGGGGCCTGTTTGCAGGGCCTTCAGTGCAGCCATCTGTGAAATTGACGATGGTCCTGAGGTATATTGCCCCTGCAGGGTATTGGAAGCCAGTGCAATGTGTTTTGGTGCACCAATATATCCGATACGCCAGCCTGTCATGGCAAAGCCTTTAGAGACTCCATTCACAGTGATCACGCGGTCTTTGATGAAGTCGAACTGTGCGATGCTTTCGTGGGTGCCGTCAAAAATAATATGTTCATAAATCTCATCGCTGATCACATACAGGTCTTTTTTTTCAGCCAGCACTTCAGCAATGGCACGGAGTTCATCCCTGGAATAAATGGTTCCGGAAGGATTGCAGGGTGAGCTGAATAAAAATATCTTCGACCTGTCGGTGATCATTTTTTCCACATCTTCCGGTTTCACTTTAAAATCGTTTTCGATGGTGGAAGGAATGCAGACGGGTTTACCTTCGGCCAGTTTTGCCATTTCGGGGTAAGAAACCCAGTAGGGTTCAGGAATCAGTACTTCATCGCCGGGGTTCACAAGGCACAACAGGGTGTTTGCAATGGATTGCTTGGCGCCGTTTGAAACCACCACCTGGTCGGGGGCATAATCGAGGTTGTTCTCTGTTTTGAACTTGTTTGATATGGCCTCTTTCAGCTCCTTGTATCCCGAAACCGGCGGATAGTGCGTTATGTTGTTGTTGATGGCTTCGATGGCAGCGTCTTTGATGCACTGTGGTGTGTTAAAATCAGGCTCGCCGATGCTCAGGTTAATCACATCTTTCCCGGCTTCTTTCAATTCCCGGCTTTTCCTTGTCATGGCCAGCGTTGCTGATTCTGATAAACTGTTCACCCGGTGCGACAAATGGTTCTGATTCATAGCTATTGTTTTTCGATTAACAATTCTGAAAAAGCGCAAAAGTATGAAAAAGTGGTTTACCGGAATGCCGGTTCAGATTTCAAAATTTAAGATAATTTTGCCTGCGCTTTGAATTGTCATTACAAAATTTAACACCCCATATAAAAACGGATAATCTTATTTGATATGGAAAAATTCACCGACCTGCTGCTCTACACCATTCCCTTAATTATCATACCGTTGGCACTGATTGTGGGCGTAGTTGTTTACCTGTTACGCCTGGAGCGGAAAAAATCTGTCTCAGCTATGAAAATCGAAAATGCATCCTCCATGCTAAAGATCAGGCTTCAGGCTTATGAGCGTGTGCTTTTGTTCCTGGAACGGATCAGTCCGCAGCAGCTTGTTGTTCGCAACAATAATCCGAAACTGTCGGTAACAGAATTTCAGGGATTACTAATCACAAACATCAGGGAAGAATATGAACATAATCTGGTGCAGCAATTATATATTTCCGAAGAGGCATGGTCGCTTACAGAACAGGCACGGTCGTGGGTGATGAAGCTGGTGAATGATGCAGCTTCCGCGCTTGATGAAGGTTCCGGTGCCCGCGAACTGGCCATGCACATTGTGGAAAAGGAAATGAAAGCAAAGAAAAACCATATCCACTTTGCAATCAAACAATTGAAGAAGGAAGTTCAGGAGTTGTTTTAGTATGGATGTGATAAAAATGGTTCTGCTACCATTTTTGTGGGT
>JAGYLT010000300.1 GCA_018400545.1 Bacteroidales bacterium | reverse complement strand
TGCCCGGAATCCATAGGCTGAAGCGTGTGGTAAGTGACCCTAAATATCGGGGAGTTATTTTTGTTTCTTTGGAACTCACAGGCTGAAGCGTGTGGTAAGTAACCTTAATTAGTTTCTGTCCATAAGTCGATGTTTTTTGATCTCAGATTAGCGATCAACGATTGGTGATTTTTATGACCTTGCCTGAAATAGGTTGACTTTTTTCAGTCATGGACAATGGTTTATTTAAGCAAGCTTATATGGTGATCAACCCAAATTGATCGCCGGGTTAGCGCCCGGAAAGGTACACACTTGGGCCGAGTATTCGGTTGCTTCGCGATGCAGCAGGGCCAAAGGTTTTTCCCTAAGCAAACCCATCACCAGTACTGCCGTGAAGGAATCGCCGGCACCTATGGTATCAACCACTTCAACTTTGGGCACTTTTTGAAATGATTCTTCTAAAGGAGTAAATAACCAACTGCCTTCCGAACCCCTTGTTAAAGCAAGCAATTTCAATCCGAACCGGTTCATCAGGTCGTGGCATTTTGCTTTGTCTGTTCCTTTTAAACCAAACATTTTACCGATAATTTTCAGCTCCTCATCGTTGAGTTTTACAACATTGGCCAAATTGAACGAGGCTTCCAGCAATTCATTTGAATAATACTGTTGGCGCAAATTGATGTCGAGCACCCTGAGGGCATGTGCAGGAGCTGTTTGGATGGCCTGTCCGATGGCCTTGCGCGATGTTTCCGATCGTTGTGCCAGGCTGCCAAAGCAAATGGCATCTGTGTGTTTAAGCCAATCTTTGGCGTCATCATTCAGCGAAATATAATCCCAGGCCATCTCTTCGTGTATGATGTAAGTTGGAATACCATTGTTTAATTTTACCGAAACATACCCGGTTGGAAAATCAGGATAATTGAATAGCAGATGTAACCCTTTACGATTCAAAGTATTTTCAATTTCTTTTCCGGATTCATCCTTACCAATGGCACTAATTATAGCAGCTTCTGCGCCGAGATTTTGTGTATGAAAGCAAAAATTTCCCGGGGCACCGCCAAGCTGCTTTCCCTGAGGCAACATATCCCATAAGACCTCACCAATTCCTGTAACCCTGATTTTTTTCATTTGCTCTTACAATTTATTGATGTTTAATTTTTTATTTCGTATTCCGATGCGTTAAGTATTTGCAAATGTTTTTCGGTAGGCTTATAAATATAATTCACAATAAAACCTGCAAGCAGAATCCCGGCGAAAACGGTTGCCAGCATGAAGCCATATTTTGCATCGGCACCAAAAATATCACTTACCACGCCCATGGCCAGGGGCCCCAGAGCAGCTCCTGCCGCAGTAAAAAACAATATAATGCCAGCGATGGAACCATGCTTGGCTCTTGGAAAACAACTGATGCCTTTGGAATTGATGGTTGGATAAATTACCGACATGAACAATCCGGTTAAAGGCAATAAAACCACGGCAGCCGAAGGAACGATCATGCTACCTGTAAAACAGATGAAAATGAGTGTCCCTGAAATACCAAGCACCATGTCCCAGCGAAGCCGGGCCATCATCCACGCACCCAAAAAACGACCGGCTGCACGCAGGATAAAGAAAATCGGAAGGGCATAAGTGGCGATAAATAGCAGCGACCCGTCATAATCACTAAGCAGCGTTGGCATCCACACATAAATAGCAGCTTCGATGGTTACATAAAAAAATGCTGCCAGGGAAAACCCAAGTGCATAAGGATTTTTTACCATCTTGATTGTACGACTAACATTGATGGGCTCTTCGGTGCTTTTTTTGTTTTTCGGATATTTTACTGCCAGTGCAATGACAATGAGCAAAACACAAATGCTCGCAGCGATTACATACAGCCATTTCCATTCTACATTTTCTTTGAGCAGGTAGGCTACAATGAATGGCCCGATGATGGCACCCACACCGAAAAACCCTTCCACTGCATTCATCGTGGATGTGTGTTCGTTGTTCGATCTCGAAATATCCCCGATAAGCGCGAGAGCACCTGTGCGGAATATCCCAATGGCAGCTCCCGAAAAAACCAGAAGCGTCAGGAAAAAGGCAAAATTATGACCTGCCAAAAAAAGGTAGGAGCTAACGGAAAAAGATGCCAGCCCAAGAATAATGGTGTTTTTTCTTCCCAGTTTATCTGCCAGGAAACCCAGGAAAATGCCGGCAAGTGCCATGGCGGTCATGGGCCCGTAATGAAACAACCCGGCAGCCGTCATACTCAGGTTAAATTCTTTAATAATTTCAGGAATGATCACGCCCACAGCATCGGTGGTCATGGCAAACATCATAAACATGATAAAGGTCAGCACTTTAATGCCTGTGGCATTGGAACCTGATGATGTATTTGAAAGCGTCATTTGTTTAAGTTATTTCTGATATAGGTTATGAAATTGATATTTCCTGTAATCCTTTTAAAGGTGTAAAACTAATATGGATGGATTGATATGCAAGGTCAATATTCAAGATGATCCGGGCTTCACCATTTTCCCATGAAATATTCAGGATGTGTGGCTTGGTTTCTTCAAGTATAAATTGACCATTAAAAGCCGGATGATGATTCCTGAGTTTTATCAGTTCAATTAATTTTTTCACAACCGGCCGTTCAAGTTCATTTACGATTTCGCTTTTGGTATAATAATGCCGGTTGATGTCTCTGCCAACCCTTGATTTGGAAAGTAGTTCCATATCGTTTTTGCCGGCAAGGAATCCGGTATAATATACCTGTGGAATTCCCGGGGTAAAAAATTGTATGGCCCGCGCCATGAGGTACATTTTATCATCCCCGCCCAGGGCATCATAATAGGTACAGTTTACCTGGTAAAGGTCGAGGTTTGACGCGGCGGCACCGGTAGCTTTAAGGCTGTTTCCACCACTGTTTTTATGCATTTTGTTTACGATATCGTTTAGACGGCTGTCTTCAATCAGCCCTGGTTTTCCGTTTTCGGAGGCCACATCCACCACACCAATGCCATCGTGGGTATCCAAAACTGTAAAGGCATTGCGCGGGCTTATTTGCAGCCATTTTTTCAGATTCGAGGCATCCCGGTAAAATAGTGTATCCATCACCAAAACCGGCAGGGCAAAATCATAAACATAATCTACTTTTTTGGCGATTTCGATTTGTGTGCGGTGATATGAATGTATTTCAACGAGTACCTGAATGTCTTTTGATTTGGCTTTTTGTGTTAGTTGTTCAATAAAATCAAAGGTCTCTTCGATCATAAAGCATGAAGTGCCCCTCTTTTTTACAGCGTAGCCGGCAGCATCCAGCCTGATCATTTTAATGCCCGAGCGCTGGAAAATATCCAGGATGTTTTCGAGGTAACTTACACCAAGTTCGCTGTTTACATCGATGTCAATCTGGTTTCCCGTAAAGGTTGTCCAGATAAGTTTTGATGTTCCGGATGCGAGTTGGAAAGTAGTGAAAGGTAAGCCCGGCCTGGGTCTGTAAATGCTCAGCAATTCATCCTCGCTGGCACCATCTTTAAAAACCTTGTTGTAGCTTAAAAATAAATCTG
>JAGYLT010000030.1 GCA_018400545.1 Bacteroidales bacterium | reverse complement strand
GCTGTGGGATAAATTTATAAGCATCCGTTAAATGATTGTTAAAATTTCATAAGCATAAAAAAAAGTGCTCCGTTTTAAAACCGGGGCACTTTTTCAGCAACTGAATTTGCTGTCTGTTAATCATCCTTAAACCTGAACGAAACCCTCAATTTTGTCCGATACGCCACTACCTCGCCTTCTTCAATTTTCAGGTCCTGTTCAACTACTTCAGCAACGCGCAGGCCTTCCAGGGTTTTGGATGCCCTGTCGATGGCTTTTTTGGCCGCATCTTCCCATGAAACACTACTGCTGCCGATGATTTCGATTACTTTATAGATGCTGTCGCTCATATAAACCTCCTTTTTTTGGTGAGTAATGTGGCCTAAGATAATCAAATTTTAAACAATAATAGAGATATATTTAATCAATGTCATCCACAAACATCGTGATCCTTTACCCTGACCTGAGTTTTTTGTGTTAAGAATTTGAAGAACTTTTCAGGTTAGCAAACTAAGAATGTTTTTTCTGTGCATTTTGCGAATATCCTCAGGGTTGAAGTCTGCCTGTTTTTTTTGTTTGAACTGGATTTCCGGGTCTTTAATGGTTAACTTTGTACAAAATGTTATGGAACCATGAAATCAACAAGTATCATTTTGGTAATTACGCTGCTATTTGGTATAAACGCAAAGGCTCATCAATGGGACAGTATCGGGCCTGCCAATGTGCACGTTCACAATTTTGCCGTAGCAAATTATAATTTACCGGTTGAAATTTTGTGCACCCACACCGGAATTATGATCAATGTGGGAAGCGGCTGGACAGCTTATGAAAATGATGGTATTCCTGCGTGGTATGCCACGGGGCTTGATCCTGACAACATTTTGGTTTTGATGGGCAGTGGAAGTGCAACAGGCGGGGTTTATAAATTTAACCTAACCAGCCACCAGTTCGAAATCATCAAAAGTATTGTCTATCCGAACTTTTTGCATTATTGCGATTCGGACGGCTACTATTATGCAGGTGGTGAAGATGGTGTTTGGAAATCGACGGATGGAATCAATTTTGATCTGATTGATTATTTTGACGGGAAAAAGGGTGTTTCGTTTGCCTGGTACGAAAATCATTACTTTGTTAGTTCTGATTACCGCAGATATTTTTCGTCAGATTATGGAGTAACCTGGACGCAATCGGGGCCTGGCATGGGTTATTGGCCCGACATAGTTTTCCATCCTGATGGAACATTGTATGGGATTTTTCCCAGCGATACTTATTCATCAGGGGTGTGGAAGTCGTATGATTACGGCGAAACCTGGGATCCTGAATATTACAACATGGGTATGAGTGCTGTTGGCGTGGATATGGATGGCCATTTGTTTGTGGGTTGGGAATCTTATGGAGTAGGACTGCTTGATCCGGATGCCAACGAACTGCTGATGCTTAATGAAGGATTGCCGGATTTACACATAAACAAAATCACCACACACCCCAATGAAACGGCTCCCAATGTTTTGGTGTGCACCGACAACGGTGCCTGGATGCTGACCGAATATCCCGTTGGCCTTGACCCAAGCCACCCCGATGGCCAACAAATTTATCTCAACGTTTTTCCCAATCCCTGCCTTGAAATTTCAAACATTGTTTTTTCAGTGGAAAAGGCTGCACAGGTAAATCTTTGCCTTTTGAATCATGAAGGCCAGAAAATGAGAACCATTTTTTCAGGGGAAGTACTTTCCGGGGTTGACCACAAAGCTGTGTTTACCCGAAATAACTTAGCTGCCGGCATTTATTTTCTGCGTTTAAAAACCAACGGAGGAACAGCAGCGGTAAGGAAAATATTGATTATGGATTAACGCTACCCGGGTTACGAAATCTTGTTAGTGCTGGTTGCCGGAAAAAGACAACAGTGAACGATTTTTTGGGTAGGATTACTTAACTGTCAGACAGTTTTTATTGATCCCAACAAAGGACATTCCTGGCAAAAAAAACATCAAGTTCCGAAATAGTCTTTGTAACTGTCTGACAGTTCAAGACAACAAAAAATATCCTCCCAAATTCAAAAATCAACGCTCCTCACCGGCCTGTTGATAAAAAAAATGGGCAGTTTCATACTTTTTTATTCATTTTGCGGGTTCGAATTTTGGAAATGAAAAATGGAGCCTGCTCCCTCCGTTAGTTTTCAAAATCTTGTTACAGAAAAATTTCATGGATAACGAAGAAAAGAAGCAAATACCTGAAGCGGAAAACCAACAGGACAATGTCGCTGAAGAGCCGGGAAGCGATGGAGAGTACAAAACCATCGCCCTGGAAGGCATGTACCAAAACTGGTTTCTGGATTATGCTTCATACGTGATCCTGGAGCGGGCGGTGCCGGATGTGATGGATGGCCTGAAACCGGTGCAGCGCCGCATACTGCATGCTATGCGCGAGATGGACGATGGCCGCTACAACAAAGTTGCCAACATTATCGGGCAAACCATGAAGTACCACCCGCATGGTGATGCTTCCATTGGCGATGCGCTGGTGCAGCTCGGGCAAAAGGAACTGCTGATCGACACACAGGGAAACTGGGGCAACGTGCTTACCGGCGACAGTGCTGCCGCTCCGCGTTATATCGAAGCCCGCCTCTCGAAGTTTGCCCTGGAGGTGGCCTTCAATCCCAAAACCACCGAATGGAAAGATTCGTACGACGGCCGGAACAGAGAGCCGGTAGCCCTTCCGGTGAAATTCCCGCTGCTGCTGGCACAGGGTGTGGAAGGCATCGCAGTTGGGCTGGCCTCCAAAATCGTTCCGCACAATTTTGTGGAGTTGATCGATGCTTCCATCAAATACCTGCAAGGCAAAGAATTTGAGATTTTGCCGGATTTTCCCGGAGGCGGACTTGGTGATTTTTCGAAGTACAACAATGGCCTGCGTGGCGGCAGAATCAGAATTCGTGCAAAGATTCACCTGGAGGACAAAAAGACACTTAAAATATCGGAGATTCCTTTTGGCACCAACACTTCCAACCTGATCGATTCGATTATTGCCGCCAACGATAAGGGCAAAATTAAGATCAAAAAAATTGACGACAACACTGCTGAAAATGTTGAAATTTTAATCCAACTGGCCACCGGAGTTTCCCCCGATCAAACCATCGATGCATTATACGCCTTCACCAATTGTGAGGTGAGCATATCGCCCAATTCCACGGTGATTTACGATGGCAAGCCCAACTTCATGGGCGTAGATCAAATCCTGAAAATATCCGCCGATCAAACCGTTCATCTGCTTAAACGTGAACTGGAAATCCGGAAAGCTGAACTGGAAGAGGCGTGGCATTTTTCATCCCTCGAAAAAATATTTATTGAGAAGCGGATTTACCGCAAAATTGAGGAGAGCGAGACCTGGGAGGATGTGATTTCCACCATTGATAAAGGCCTGAAGCCTTATAAATCGATGTTTAAACGCGAGATCACCCGCGACGACATCATCAGGCTAACCGAAATCAAGATCAAGCGGATTTCGAAATACAACTCATTCAAGGCTGACGATATCATTAAAGGCATTGAAGGCGAACTTGATGAGGTGCAGAATCATCTCGATCACCTCGTGGATTATGCCATCAATTATTACCGGCAGATCAAAAAGAAATACGGTGCCGGCCGTGAGCGGAAAACCGAGATCCGGAATTTCGACAACATCGAAGCTACCATGGTTGCGGTGGCCAACCAAAAACTTTACATCAATCGTGAGGAGGGTTTTGCCGGAACAGCGCTTAAAAAAGATGATTTTGTGTGCGAATGTTCGGATATCGATGAAATCATTGTGTTTCGTGATGACGGGACTTTTATGGTGACCAAGGTTTCGGAGAAGTTCTATGTGGGCAAAAATGTGATCCACATCGATGTGTTTAAACGCAACGACGACCGCACCATTTATAACATGATCTACCGCGACGGCAAGGCAGGTAAAAATTTTGTGAAACGGTTTGCCGTGGTGAGCATCACCCGCGACAAAGATTACGATCTGACCAAAGGAACCGACGGTAGCAAGGTATTGTATTTCTCGGCCAACCCCAATGGTGAGGCGGAAATTGTACGCGTTTCGTTAAGGCCCAAACCGAGGTTGAAAATCACAGCTTTCGATTACGATTTTACTGAACTCGCCATCAAAGGACGCAGTTCGCAGGGCAACACCCTCACCAAAAACTATATACGCAAGGTGGTGCAGAAAGAAGAAGGTGTTTCAACGCTGGGTGCCATTGATGTTTGGTTCGACGAAAGCGTGAAGCGGCTCAATAACGAGGAGCGTGGAAAATTTTTGGGCGCTTTCAAAAGCGATGAAAAGATTTTAACGGTGATGCAATCGGGTGAATACCGCCTCACGGGTTACGACCTGACCACCCACTTTGATGAAGACCTGATTCACATTGAGAAGTTTGACCCCAGGCGGGTGATGACCGTGATCTATTTTGAAGGTAAGCAGGGTTTTTGGTACATGAAGCGTTTCCAGGTAGAGGAATCCGATAAGAAGATTCTTTTCATTTCGGAGCACCCGGATTCCAAAATGATCTCATTTTCCATGGATGAACGGCCTGTTTTGGAGGTCAATTTTGATGACAAAAAGAATGAGAAGGAATTGGAAAACGAAGAAGTGGTTGCCGAAGAATTCATTGGTGTGAAAAGCTACAAGGCCAAAGGCAAGCGACTTTCAAATTTCGCCATTAAGAAAATAAACTGGCTGGAACCGCTGGAGCCGGAGAATCCGGAACCGGAAAATGAGGAGGAGGAAAGTGTTGAGGCCAACATTGCAGAAACCACCGAAAGTAAAACAGATAAAAATCCCGAAACCGACAAAAAACCTGCAGAGGTAAAGCCACCGGAACCCGAAAAGAAACCTGCCGGAACTGAAAAACCCAGGCCCAAAAGCGATGAGGATACAGAGATTACGAAGCCGGATTTAAATTCAGATAAAAAGAATCCGAATCCATCAGTAGCTCCCACCAAAAAGAAGCGGAAACCGGGAGAGGATGATCATTCACAGATGACGCTTTTTTAACCGGCCTGTGTTATTCTTTTTTCCAACCCCTCGTTATTTTTTAAAGCCTTACTTTTACTGGTAAATTAAATCTACCATTATGCGAATTGCTTTGTTAATCACTTTCATTTTATCAGTTGTAGCCCTTTCAGCGCAAGTATTTTACAACGGCGTGGATCTCTCATACGTAAACGAACTGGAGGATTGTGAGGTGGTGTATTACGAAAACGGGGAGGAAAAAGACCCCTACCAGATTTTTGCTTCCCACAATGTTAATCTGGCCAGGTATCGCCTGTGGCACAATCCCGATTGGACGGATTATTCAAATTTTCAGGATGTAAAACTGGGAATCGCCCGGGCAAAAGCGGCCGGCATGGACGTACTCCTCGATTTTCATTATTCCGATACCTGGGCCGATCCGGGCAGACAACTGCGGCCGGCTGCCTGGAATGAAATTACTGATATGGAAATTCTCGGAGATTCAGTTTATCAATATACATTGAGAACACTTGTATATTTAAAGGCTGATGGACTTGTTCCGGAAATGGTGCAAATTGGCAATGAGACCAATCCCAATATTTTGCTGCGCGATGGAGACGAGTTGTGGCCGCTGGACTGGCCCAGGAATATTCATCTGTTCAACCGGGGCATGGATGCTGTGGACGATTTCAATGCAGCGCACGGTGAAAATGTGCGGACAATGATCCACATTGCCCAGCCCGAAAACGGTGAGTGGTGGTTCCGGGATGCTTCTACAAACGGGTTTACCCGATACGACATTATTGGGCTTTCCTATTACCCGGCATGGTCGGAGTATGGCATCCGGAAAACTGCGGAGGTTGTTGGGCAAATGGCGGAAACCTACGGGAAAGATGTAATGATCGTGGAGACTGCTTATCCCTGGACTTTTGAGAATAATGACGATGCCGGAAATATCCTTTACACGGATGCCCTGCTCAAAACCCACGGCGACGAGCCGTCGCCACAGGAGCAGGCCGATTTTATGAAAGAACTTACCTCGCTGCTGATGGAGGCCGGTGGTTCAGGATTGATTTACTGGGAGCCGGCCTGGGTTTCGAGTGCATGTTCCACACAGTGGGGGCAGGGTTCGCACTGGGAAAATGCCACCCTGTTTGATTTTGAAAACAACCTGCATGCAGGAGCTGCCTATCTCGATTACGATTATAATGTGATACCGGAAAGCCTTCAACCCGTTGAAGCTGTTTTTAAATTGGATGCCACCGGCGTTGATGTTTCCAACGGAGTTTTTGTTACCGGCGATTTTACCGGTGAAGCCTGGCAATTCATCCCCATGACGGAATCCGGTAACAATATTTTTGAAGCTTCTTACAACATTCCGGGCCGAAGTGAGGGTGCCTATATCTTCCAGAATGATGATGACTGGGATGCCCAATGGCGCGAGCCGGTGCCTGAGGATTGCGCCCTTTGGTGGGAAACGCATCGTGAATTTGTCACCAAAGATGAACCGGCCGAATTTGCCTTTATCTGGGGAAGTTGCACCAAAATTGGTGAAACCGGGTTTGAAGAAAAGCCGGATTTTGAAATTTCTATCTCGCCAAATCCCGCACAGGATATAATCCGGATTAAATCCGAAAAGCAAATCAGTCATTACAAAATACTGACCCTTGATGGTATTTCAATCCAGGATTCAACCATCTCGCCAAAGCGAAATTTTCAGGTGGACATCTCGATACTAACGGCAAACCTTTACCTGTTGGAGCTAACAATGAAAAGCGGGAAAGTAGTAGTTTGGAAATTTTTGAAACAATAGGAATAATTTTTAAACCTGACAGGTGGGGTGTAAAATTTGAATTCTGTTTTTACGTCCCATTTTAAAAAATAATGCGATGATAGTTAGGTGTCTTTTTCAAGTAAGCAACCTGAAATAGATTTCTCAGTCGCTTCGCTCCATCGAAATGACAACAATGCGAACTTCTGATGGGGCGGGGAAAAGCATATTTTTATACAATTCTTTAAAGTGTTCATAAACAGCAATATGTGATACTATAAAAATAAATAATTAACACCCCACCTGTCAGGTTTTAACAAAACCCAAACTCTTATTACAGCTTTCAGTGTTTAAGAATTTGTTAAATCAACAGATGCAATCTATGTAAATATAAAAATATTTGTAATTTTGACCAATTCGCAAAACATCACATCACGTTATGAAAACCATCTACATCGTTCGCCATGCCAAGTCATCCTGGGATTTTCCTCACCTGAGCGATCATGATCGTCCGCTGCTTGAAAAAGGCAAAAAACGCACACGGCTCATTAACGACTATCTCATTAAAAACCAGATCACTGTTGACCTGATCGTGTCGAGCCATGCCGTGCGCGCGTATGAAACCGCCAAGATCATCGCCAGGGCTATTGATTACCCAAAAGAATCTATCCGCATCGATCGTATGATCTATCATGCGAACGCCGACCGGCTGATCGACCAGTTTTATGATATTTCCAATGATGTGAATTCGGTGATGCTTGTGGGCCACAATCCAACCCTTACCAATTTTGCGAATCACTACCTTGAACAAAAAATTGAATGGTTGCCCACATCGGGCGTGGTTTGCGTGGAATTTGACACCGACAAGTGGGAAGAAATTTCTATGGCGAAATATAAGCCCGTTTTTACGGTTTATCCAAAGATGCTTAAGAAGAAAAAGAAATAGAAGATGGGTAAAAAATATAAAGAGTACATGGTTAACCGTGAGGTCAGTTGGTTGCATTTTAACGAACGCGTGTTGCAGGAAGCCAGGGATGAAACCACACCACTGATTGAAAGGCTGAAATTTCTTGGTATTTTTTCCAATAACCGTGATGAATTTTTCAGGGTACGTGTGGCCACGCATACGCGGATGCTGAATGTGGAAAGCCTGGATTTTGATTTGAAAACTTCGCCGCGCGAAGTGTTGCGCGATATCCAGGAAATGGTGGCAGAACAGGAAAAGGTGTTTACCCGCACCTACGAGGAAATTGTGGATAAACTTGCCGACAAAAACGTCTTCATCATTCGTGAAGATGAACTCACAGAAAAGCAGGCCGAATTTGTTACGGAATATTTTCACAACGAAGTGCGCACCCTGCTGTTCCCGATTATGCTTGAAAACCTGGCCGATCCAACCAGTCTGGAAGACCGGACCATCTATCTTGCCGTCCATCTTACTTCAGTCCTTGAACCTGAAAAAGAAGAGTTTGCCATTATCAAGGTGCCATCACCGCCGCTTTCCCGCTTTATGATTTTGCCTGAGGAAGATGGGAAAATTTATATCATGCTGCTGGATGATGTGATCAGGCACGGCTTGCCATATGTGTTTTCGCTGTTTGGTTATGATAAGTTTGATGCTTACACGATTAAGATCACCCGGGATGCCGAACTGGATATCGATAATGATGTGCAGAAAAGTTTTCTGGAAATCATGTCGGAGAGCGTAAAACAACGTGAATGGGGAACGCCGGTACGCTTTGTTTTCGACAGCTCCATACCCGCGCATTTTTTACGTCGTATCAGGCAGAAGCTGATGCTATCTGAGGATGATAAACAGCGTGGTGGCGGCCGCTATCACAATTTTAAAGATTTTATGGGCTTCCCGAAGGTTGGGCCAAAAAGCCTGATCTATCCACCATCGCCACCTTTGCCGCATCCTGACCTGCAGCCAAACCGCAGTATTTTTGAGGAAATCAGAAATAAGGATGTGATGCTGCACTATCCCTACCAGTCGTTCCACTACATCGTTGATTTGCTGCGTGAAGCCTCTATCGACCCGGATGTCCGCTCGATTAAAATGACGTTTTACCGTGCAGCCAGTAAATCCAATGTGATGAATGCCCTGATGAATGCAGCACGTAACGGTAAATCCGTCACCGTTTTCCTTGAACTTCAGGCCCGTTTCGATGAAGAAGCCAACATCTACTGGGCCGAACAGTTGCAAAGAACCGGGGTGAAAATTCTGCAAACAATTCCGGGGATGAAGGTACACAGCAAACTGATTCTTATCCGCAGGAAAGAGAATAAGCAAAATGTGTATTACGCCAATGTGAGCACTGGCAATTTCAACGAATCCACAGCCAAAGTTTATGCTGACGATAGCCTGCTTACGGCAAACCAGGATATTGGCGAAGATGTTTATAAAGTTTTTCAGATGCTGGAGACCCGCTATCATATTCCAAAGTTCAAGGAATTGATTGTTTCACCATTTCATACGCGCGACTTTTTTATCAGTAAAATCAATCGCGAAATCAGGAATGCAAAAGATGGAAAAGAGGCATGGATCGTAGTGAAAATGAATAGCCTGGTGGATAAAAAGATTGTGAGGAAATTGTATGATGCCAGCCAGGCCGGAGTTAAAATCACGGTTATCGCCCGTGGAATTTGTATTCTGATTCCGGGTATTCCCGGTGTAAGTGATAATATTGAAGCCTTTAGCATCGTGGATAAATTCCTGGAGCACTCGAGGGTTTATGTATTTTGCAACGATGGCGAGAAGGAATTTTACACCGGCTCAGCCGACTGGATGCAACGCAATTTCGACCACCGCATTGAAGTTTCCATCCCCGTCCATGACAAGGATATCCAGGAAGAGCTGTGGACCATGTTGCAGATTCAGATCAGTGACAATTGCAAATCCAGGTTGCTTGGACGTGACAATGTAAATGAATACAGGGATACCGGAGCAAAAGAAAAAACCAGGTCGCAATTTAAGATTTACGATTACTTCAGTCAGCAATTACAGAAATAGTTTACCGGCCCAGCAAGAACAATTCACTATTTGTTATTCCCGAATACCTTTTTCATGATAGCCAAAAGCACGCCATTTGGAATGATTTTGCTGACCGTGAAAATCATTTGAGACATGTGGCCCGGCATGATGGTGAATTTGCCTTTTGCCATTTTGTTGAGGGTATATCTGGCAACATACTCCGGAGACAGAACCGACAATTTAGACAGCACGCCCGCTTTTTTCACACGTTCTTTCACGTTGTCGTTGGTTAAAACACCAGCGGGCATCAACACACTGAATTTGAGCGGTGTTTTTTTATATTCTTCCCTGAGCGCAGACGTAAAGAAAAACACAAATGATTTGGTAGCGAGGTAAACGCTTTTGTAAGCCACGGGTGTGTAGGCTCCCAAACTTCCAACATTCAGAATATGGCCGTGGTTGTTTTTGATCATATCCCGGATGAAAAGCAACGAGAGTGTGGTGAGTGCCCTCAGGTTCAGGTCAATCATTTCCTGGATTTGTATAGTATCCATGTGATGAAAATCTCCTGCGTGACCTATGCCGGCATTGTTAATGAGTATGTTAACCTGGATGTTGCGTATTTTGGCATATTCATAAACTGCATTGGCTGAACTTTCCCTGGTTAGGTCGATGCACAGATATTCGGTTACGATTCCAAATTGCTGTGCAAGTTCCCTGAGAAAGTTTTCCAGGCCGTCTCCCGGAAGGGATACGAGGAAAAGATTCATACCTCTGCCTGCACATTCGGTGGCCAGAGCTTTTCCGATACCCAGGCTGGCACCTGTGATGAGCGTGAATTTTTTCATTTTCTACGCACTTTATTTGCCTTCAATCCATTCAATGGTCTTTTCGATTCCTTTTTCCAGTGTTGTAATCCGGTAGCCCAGTTCCACTTTAGATTTGCGGCTGGAACATGCCCAGTGGTGCAGGTATTTCCTGATCCACTTGGGTGTGATCAGTGGCATTTTGCCAACTAACCTGGTGGCCATAAATTGCATCCACACTACAAAATTAAGCAAACCGTAAGGAATGTGAACCATGATGCGTTTTTGTCCGGTAACTTTTTTCAATGTTTCGAAAAACTGGTCATAAGTAACGTTTTCACCGCCAATGATGTAGCGATGCCCAGCACGCCCTTTTTCCATAGCCATAAGATGCCCCTCCACAACATCATCTATAAACACATAATTGCCAAATTTTTTGCCGCTACCCGGGATGATGCGCCAGATACCCTTGTGGAATTTCCGGATGATCATCGTCATGGCGGCACTTTGATTTTCAGTTCCCGGACCATAAACCCGTGTTGGATTTACGGTAACCACATGCAGGCCTTGCCCGGCATATTGTTGTGCCAGATTTTCGGCTTTCGACTTTGTGCTTTCATAATCATTGAAAAAATCAATCGTTCGCGGCGTTTCTTCATCTACAGGTATGTGTCCGTCTGAAGGATTCAGTGTTCCACCCGTGGAAGTAAATACCACTTTTTGAAGGTTGAGCTGCTTGGCTGCATCGAGAATGTTTCTGGTTCCTGCAACATTTACACGATATGGCAGGGCCGGATCTTTTGACCATACCTTTGCATAGGCAGCCAAATGGAAGGCTCCCGCGCAGCCCTTCATACCCTGACGAATTATTTCGATATTATCCAGGTCGCCCTCAAATAATCTCACGGAATCGGGAAGCATGCGCCGGGCTTTGGTTTTAGATCTTACCAGTGCATGAACGGTATGTCCGTCGTCAACCAGTCGTTTTACTAGCCGCCCGCCAATGAATCCGGTGGCTCCTGTCACAAAAAACTTCATATCCTTTCTTTTCGTTTTGTAAATTTCATTTCCGGGTTGTACCTGATGCAAAAATAATCATTGGAAAGTGCCTGCGATAAATGTGCCAATAAAGCAAACCAGATGGTACCGGTGGAAAGTGAAATCAGGCAAAGTAAAATCCCGAAAGGGATAGCGCCAAGCGTTTCGCCGATGCCTTTGTTGAAGTGGGCAAGTGAGTAAATCGCCGTATTTGTTGCGATCGCTCCCCAGAATCCCCAGTCCTCGTAAACACCAAACAGAAGAATTCCCCGGAAGAGATACTCGTATCCCAGCAGGTATAAAAACCAACCCAGCGCATTCAGCGAGAAAAGCCCGGGAGTCCAGCTTTTAATCCGCAATTGCGGATATACCTTATGGATTTTGGGATTGCGGGCAACAAATGCACTCAGCAGCACCGGAACGGTAATGGCAGGAAACACCCATAGCCAGTATTTCAAGGCAGAATCCATCGCCAGGCCAAATGCCCCTGCAGGTTCATTTAACAAAAACACCCAGGCGAGGGCTGGCAGAATACCCATACTGACGAAACCCCATGTTTTTCGAAAAAGGAACTGCTTGATCAGTGCCTGGTCCGGATTTGTGGATTTTTGTCCGATGCGGTTCACGAATGTTGCATGTGCCGTGTAGAAATAGAGATAAAAGCCTGCCATTGTTGTGAAAACAGAAAACACCGCCAAAGGCCAGTTAATGAGCGTAAAATATGCAGTCGGCATAATCTGATTATTTGTCCTGATGATTGTCCATCATGTGATTTATATTTTTTGATAAAAGTATGCTTTTTGTTTTTTTTTGGGTTTTTGCAATCGTAAATGACCATACAGATTTCATGGGGTGCAGGGTTTCTCAACAGGTGTTGTAGAAAAACAATTTAGGAATTTTAACTGAAATGATTTTTCTTTGCTGTTTTTGACAGAAAAATTCTTTGGATGATTTTCGGAGCTATTGATATCGGATCTAACGCTGTTCGCCTGCTGTTTGCCAATGCCTATGAAAAAGAACAACATGTGCGGGTTGAAAAGGCCACACTGATCAGAATACCCATCCGCCTGGGGAAGGATGTTTATAAAAACAATACCATTTCGAAAAAGCGGGCCGAAAACCTGATAAAAACCATGAAGGCCTTTAAGTTGTTGCTTGATGTTTATAAGCCGGTGGATTTTACTGCATGTGCAACAGCAGCCATGCGCGAAGCCACCAATGGCCCTGAGCTCATCAAACGTATCCAAAAAGAGGCCGGCCTGAAAATCAAAACCATCGATGGACTTGAAGAAGCCGAAATTATCCGATCGGCCAATGGGTTTCTATTGCCTGAGGGAAGAACAAAAACCATGTTTATCGACCTGGGGGGCGGTAGTACCGAAATTTCGGTTATTTCAAACAAGCAGGTTGTTAATGCAAATTCCTTTAAGATAGGTACCCTGAGAATTTTGAGTAAAAAAGTTCCGGATAAGGAATGGGAAAAAATGGCTGAATGGTTGAAAAATTTCAGGGATGATTTTGGTAAAATAAATGTAATTGGATCGGGTGGTAACATCAATAAGATCAATAAAATCTATGGAAACCCCACGGATGGATTGCTCAGTTTTAACCAATTGAAATATGCCCTGAACCATCTGAAAAGTTTCACGCTGCAACAGCGCATCAGGGAAATGGGCCTTCGCCCTGACCGTGCTGATGTGATAGTGCCTGCTGCTGAGGTGTTTGCATTTATCATGAAAATCATTGCTGCCGAAAACATGCTGGTGCCCAAAATCGGGCTTGCCGATGGCCTGATCCATCAAATGTATCTGAAGCACAAGAAATCAAAAATGAAATAGCAATGGAACACGATTTATGTGAATAATGTAGGATAGTTGTATTACGAATTGATTGTATTAAAAAAGTTTTA
>JAGYLT010000003.1 GCA_018400545.1 Bacteroidales bacterium | reverse complement strand
TGATATCTTTTGATGCTTTCTGGAAGGCGCAGGCGTCATCAATTTGATAAATCCATTGTACAACTCCCGCCTTACATCGTCCATCCAGGTGAGGTAATCGGCGTAAGTGTATTTTTTATTCAGGTCGAGGTTGAGTGTGCTCATTTTTACATGATTTGATAATCACAAAGTTAACAATCTTTGCGTAAAATTAGTTTGAATATACCTGCTAAAAATCTGTTAACTGGTATTACCAGTCTCGTTTCAGCATGCTGTACACTTCCAGGTCGATATACCTGTTTTTGTGTTTTTCGCCCTCGCGTTCAATGCCTTCAAACTGAAAGCCAAGCCTTTTTGGAACATTGCTGCTCCGGTTGTTGCCCACGCCGCATTTAATTTGAATACGATTCATGTTGAGTTTCCGGAATGCTTTATCCATAAGGCTTCGACATGCATCCGTAACGATGCCTTTCCCTTCGTTTTCTTTTGAAATCCAATAACCGATTTCAAGCCGCTTGTTGGCACGATCAATATCTTTGAATCCAATCAATCCGGTGATGGCGCCTTCATGGCAGATTGAAAAGACCATCTCGCGGCTGTAAGGCTTTTGCAGTTGATCGATGAATGCGTGTGTGTTTTCGGCAGTGTGCGTGGTTTCAACGAAGGGAAGCCATGAGCCAAGATGCTCCCGGTTATTGTCGATAAGGTTGAAAATGTCTTCTGCATCCTGGTGGCTGATGCGCCGCAAATACAGATGTTTATTGATTTTGATGATGTCGATCATTCAGAAAAGCTTTTACCACTAACGCTGAACAAAGATAAAAACTATACGACGAGTGAACGGAATATGGAATTTATTTACCGGCCACCCGTCGGGCCATCCCGGAAAATATAAAAAGGTGGAAGGGCAGAGAGCCAAACCAGTATAATCTGCCAAAAATGCCACGCGGCCTGAAAGTGGCTGTTTGATAAAGATATGTTTTTCCCTTTTCCTGATCGATTTTAAATTCGAGCCATGCCTCTCCGGGCAATTTCATTTCGGCGAAAAGCAGCAGCCGTCCATTTTCCGGATTGGCATCTATAACACGCCAGAAATCCAGGGCATCGCCTGATTGGACTGTATCAGGATGGGTTCTTCCCCTGCGTAATCCAACACCGCCAACGGCACTATCCATATAGCCACGCAGTTTCCAGAGCCAATTGCCATAATGCCATCCATTATTGCCGCCTATCGAGAAAATATTTTTTTGTGCTGAATCAACATCGGCCACCTCAAATTTTTGCCTGTCCTTGAAACAGCCAAAGGTTGGCACTTCGATATAGTGGGATATTTTACTGTCGTCCATCGATGAGGCCATGGCATCCTTCCAACTGGATAAAACCATGTTTTGCTCAATTTTATCAAAGGCCCGGCGAATTGCAGTTTCGTAGCTTACCGGCTGGATGTTAAGTAGTTTTTGCAGGCGGTTATCGTTGCTGATCACTTCCGTGGTCATGCTGTTTACGAGTGTGGCCGCCAGCTTATATGGAGTTGAAGTTACCATATTGAGCCAGTACGCCGATAGCCTCGGTGTGAGCACCGGAAGGGTTATGATTAGCCGTTTATATCCGCGAACTTTTGCAAACTGCAAAAGCATCTCTTTGTAAGTAAGTACATCGGGACCACCTATATCGAAATGCCGGTTGAAGCATTTTTCATTGAGCATTACACCGGTCAGGAAATTTATGGCATCCCTTACTGCGATGGGCTGACTGCGGGTTTTTAACCAGCGGGGGGCTACCATAACCGGAAGTTTTTCAACAATATCGCGGATAATCTCGAAAGAAGCACTTCCTGAGCCCACGATGATTCCGGCACCCAGCGAGGTTAAAGCCGCGCTGGCACCGCCAAGTATATCGCTTACATTTTTGCGCGATTCCAGGTGTTTCGAAAGTTTCTTGTCTGTAGAAATGCCTCCGAGATAAATGATTTGTTTACACGAGGTTTGATCAACAAAACCTACAAAGTTCTCTGCGGCCTGCTTTTCCAGATCATAAAATTTATCAGATGAAGTGGTCATCGAATGCACGAGGTAATAAGCAACATCAAAAGTTTTTGGGAGGTTTTTCAGGCTTTCAGGCTTTAATAAATCAGCTTCAACCACAGTGATGTGCTTCTTCAGGTTTTCGTTAAGCTGAAACCGTTTTTTGTCCCGAACGAGGCAATAAACTTCATGCCCTTTTTCGCTAAGAACCGGCAGAAGCCTTTTCCCGATGTATCCGTTGGCACCGGTAAGTAATATCCTGGTTTTCATATTAGCATAAACCTTTGATAGTCATGATAGTTCAATATTCACTTCAACAACTCACCTTCCCAGAGCCCTCTCCCAAAAGTAGCTACACGTAATTTATTAAACGCGTAATTGATCTTCATTTCTGTAATGCGCACATTGGGGAATCCTTCCACCTTCTCCCAGCCGGTAAACCGGTTTTTGGTGTAAAGCCCGCGGTCTGTCCCAAGGTAGAGGCGGTCGGCGCTACCCTCCTGGTAAGCGATGGCATTCACCGGGTTGTCTTCAAAAATTCCATCCGGATCAGCGTTTTTCCAGGTATCACCACCATTCGATGAAAACCAGACACGGTATTCGCCGGGGATGCCGGTGTAGGTGATCCAGACATGTTCAGGATTAAATGGGGCAACTGCAATGCTTGTTATGATGGCCAGGGTGTCGTCATCATATTCCATGCCGGGGTAGTTGACGGGCTTAAACCGTTTTTCTTCGGATAACCGGCCTGCCACTCCGCCTGATGTTGATTTATAAAGCACAGAGGGTAATTGCCAGTCGTACCAGGGGGAATTTTGCTGCCCGCCGGTTACCACATAAATATTCTCGGGTTGAGCTTTGCAGAATTCCAGCTCGGTAATCTGCCGCCGCCATTGGAAGGGCTCGGTTTTATGAATGTCGGATTGCAGCGTCCAAACATCTTCAGGCTGATCAGTTCTCGACGGGTTTGCGATTTCCTTTGAGAATAGTTCTGTAAACCCAAACCAGGGGACGCCGGTTTTTGGGTGGTTAACCATCGCCGTGGTTTTGGACGTGCCTGCTTTATCTTTTTTACTTCTTGGGTCATTTGGTAACTTGATAGCTTCATTGGTGCGTTTGAAGGTAGTTAAATCGAAACTGAGCAGTGATTTATCTCCTGGCGAAAAATAAAGCTTGTCAGGTTGGTTTGGATCAATCCGGCTGGCACCGCCGTCACCACCGTAAATAAAATGCCACATATTTCCCAGGGTATCATAACGGAAAAGTGTTCCGTTGTCCTGCAAACCTACAATAGCCAGTTCCTCATCATTTTCTGAATCGTCAAAAGCCCAGATGGTGGCTACCTGCAAGCCTTCGTTTTTGTATGCCCAGCCATCGTTGTTGGGATTTGGAAAAGTTTTCACACTCACACCGCCATGGTTAGCTGAAAACAATTCAGGATGGTCAACATTGGGCTGGAAGGCAAGATCGTGCACATCGGCATGAAAACCATTTCCGCAATACGGTGAGCGCAGGCCGAATTTTACGCTGTCAATATTTTCGGATCCGATCAGCCGCGTGTTGGCATAAAATACAGCATTGGCATCTACCGGCGATACCGCAATCGCAATCCAGTTGTCGGCAAAATAGGTCAGTCCACTGGAAAACCGGGATTCGATAATCCGCCATTTTCCATCTTCAAAAATGGCAATGTGTGCCCCCATAAGTGTTTTATTTCCCGATTCCTTTTCTCCAAGCATGTATGCATAAAGCCGCTCCGGGGCCGCAGGGGTAACTGCAATATTTATCCTGCGAATGTTAAATCCATCGGGCAAACTGTTGAGGATGAATCCATATTTTTCTTCTGTTAAGGAAGCCCATGAATTTCCACCATCTTCCGAAATAAAAATATCCTTACCGCTGGCATACACGGTGTTGGCATCGCCGGGCTTAAAAGCAATACCGCGAATATCTCTAAAATCCTCCCCAATTTTCTGAAATACATTTTTCCATGTTGGGGATTTGGAAGATGCATTTTCAGTTTTGATAACGCCTTCGGTGGACGCCACCAAAATCTGGTCGGGGTTCAGCGGATTGATTATCATCTTTCGGCACATCCCACCTTTCGGGAAAAACTCCAGGAAGTTTCCTGAGATGTCTTCCCAGGTTTCACCGTAATCGTTGCTTCTAAAAATCCCGGTGGTATAAATCGGGTTGATGTGCGCCCAGTTTGGGCTGCGCGCATCAAAAATGCCGCCATCACCATAGCCCGTAGCGATGAAAATCTGCTCCGGATTGAATGGGTTGATACATACATCCGCCACAGAGGTGGAAGGCAAAAAGTCGGTATTGACGTTCTGCCAGTTGTCGCCATCATCTTCGCTTCGCCAAAGGCCGCCAAAGAAAGAACATCCATAAACAGTTTGATTATTTATTCCGTCATAGCGCGGATCGAAAGCAAGCCGGTTGATTTGCCCGTGGCCATAGGTGTTCGAACTGGTCGCAATATTTGGCATACCGGTTGGCCCGAGGCATGTCCACTTGCTATCAATTTTGTTGTTGGGGGAGGATTGAATTTTACCCGTCTCCGATGACGACCTGGTTTCTTTCCTGAGTTTGGGTTTTACAGTTTGGGCATAAGCCAAATTTATACCTGATATCAGCAGGGTAGAAAGTAGAATCAAAATGCTTCGCATGTTATCATAATGTTAAGTGATGCGGTTTTCGCTACCAATTTTTGTTCCGAAAATAGTGATTTTGAAAAATGGGCGAATTATAGCCCTCCGATTTCACCTTATCTTAACAAACATTTTATCCAATGCATTATTATAATTTTTAATTTTGCCATCTCGAAAAATTTATAGTGTTGAAAATCAACTAATAACGTTAATTTATAATTTTTTTAACATGGCGAAAAAGAAAGAAAAATTTGTTTATTCCTTTGGTGACGGAAAAGCTGAAGGTAATGCCACAATGAAGAACCTCCTCGGCGGAAAAGGAGCTAACCTTGCAGAGATGAATCTCATCGGTGTACCGGTTCCTCCGGGATTTACCATTACAACCGAAGCGTGCACCCTTTACAATGAGAAAGGTGCAGATTATATATTCGGCCTGATCACTGATGAAGTGAAGAAGGCTGTGAAGCAGGTAGAGAAAATCATGGGCACCAAATTTGGTGACAAGAAAGACCCCTGTTTGCTCTCCGTACGTTCAGGTGCCCGCGCTTCTATGCCCGGTATGATGGATACAGTACTTAACCTCGGATTGAATGACGATGCCGTTCAGGGTATTGCCGCAAAAACCGGTAACGAGCGCTTTGCATGGGATTCATACCGCCGCTTTGTTCAGATGTTTGGCGATGTGGTTATGGGTTTGAAGCCGGAATCGAAAGAAGAGGAAGATCCGTTTGAGGTGATCATCGACCAGGTGAAAGAAGAAAAAGGTGTTGAAAAAGACCTTGATCTCACAACAGATGATCTTAAAGATCTCGTAAGCAGATTTAAAGCTGCCATCAAAGAAAAAACCGGAAAAGACTTCCCGACAGATCCGTGGGAACAGCTCTGGTCTTCAGTAAGTGCTGTGTTCAATAGCTGGATGAATAACCGTGCGATTGTGTACCGCCGATTGAATAATATTCCTGCAGAATGGGGAACAGCCGTAAACGTGCAGGCCATGGTGTTTGGAAATATGGGTAACAACTCTGCTACTGGTGTTGCCTTTACCAGAGATGCTGGCACAGGCGAAGATATTTTTAACGGTGAGTATCTGATCGATGCACAGGGTGAAGACGTGGTTGCCGGTATCAGGACACCACAGCAGATCACCAGGGAAGGATCGCAACGTTGGGGTAAACTTCAGGGAATTGGTGAGGAAGAAAGGATAGCCGACTTCCCGTCACTCGAAGAAGCCATGCCGAAAGTTTACAAAGAGCTCTTTAAAATCCAGAAATCACTCGAAAACCATTATAAAGATATGCAGGACCTCGAGTTCACCATCCAGGATGGAAAGCTCTGGCTGCTGCAAACACGTAACGGTAAGCGCACAGGTGCTGCCATGGTTAAGATTGCCATGGATTTGCTTGACGAGAAGAAGATCAATAAGCGTGAAGCATTGCTCCGCGTTGAGCCTAACAAACTGGATGAATTGCTCCACCCTGTTTTTGAAAAGAAAGCGCTTGAAGGTGCAAATGTAGTGGCCAAAGGTTTGCCTGCATCTCCGGGTGCTGCAACCGGCCAGATCGTTTTCCATGCCGATGAAGCCGAAGAATGGAAAGAAAAAGGACATGATGTAATACTGGTACGTATCGAAACATCTCCTGAAGATTTAAGCGGTATGGATGCTGCCCGGGGTATTCTCACGGCACGTGGCGGTATGACTTCACACGCAGCGGTTGTTGCCCGTGGTATGGGAAAATGCTGTGTTTCAGGTGCTGGCGGTGTAAAGATCAACTACAAGGAAAGAAAACTGGTTTCTGAAGGAAAAACTTTCAAAGAAGGCGACTGGATCTCACTCAACGGTTCAACCGGCGAAGTTTACGAAGGTAAAATTCATACCATCGATCCCGACCTCAGCGGTGATTTTGGTAAATTGATGGATCTGTCTGACAACTTCTCAAAAATGCTGGTTCGTACAAATGCAGATACACCAAAAGATTCAACCATAGCACGCAACTTTGGAGCACAGGGTATTGGCCTTTGTCGTACTGAACATATGTTCTTCGAAGGCGACCGTATTATTGCTATGCGTGAGATGATTCTTGCTGAAAATGAAACAGGTCGCAGAAAAGCACTCGAAAAGCTGCTCCCGATTCAGCGCAGCGATTTCGAAGGCATTTTCGAAGCCATGCAGGATCTTCCTGTAACTGTTCGTTTGCTTGACCCGCCATTGCACGAATTTGTTCCTCACGATGATAAAGGCCAGCAGGAAATGGCTGATGTGATGGGTGTTAGTGCTGAAGTGATCAAGGCAAAAGTTGAAGATCTTTCAGAGTTTAACCCAATGCTTGGCCACCGTGGTTGCCGCCTTGGAAATACATACCCTGAAATTTCAGAAATGCAGGCACGTGCTATCATCGAAGCAGCGCTCAACCTTAAGCAGCGTGGCATAATTGCCAAGCCTGAGATTATGATTCCGCTCACGGGTAATAAAGCTGAAATGAAAATGCAGGAGCAAATTGTTCGCGATACTATCAAGCAGGTTTTCGAAGAGCGTAATGATTCCGTGGATCACCTCGTGGGTACCATGATCGAGGTGCCAAGAGCAGCCCTCACCGCCGACGAAATTGCCGAATCAGCAGAGTTCTTCTCATTCGGAACAAACGACCTCACACAGATGACTTTCGGTTATTCACGTGATGATGCCGGAAAATTCCTGAAGGTTTATCTCGACAAGAACATTCTTAAGCACGATCCATTCCAGGTGCTCGACCAGGAAGGAGTTGGTCAACTCATGGAGATTGCAGTTAAGAAAGGCCGCAAAACCCGCAAGGATATCAAAATTGGTATCTGTGGTGAGCATGGTGGAGAACCTTCATCCGTTGAGTTCTGCCATACACTTGGCTTCAACTATGTAAGTTGTTCGCCTTACCGCGTGCCGATTGCACGTTTGGCTGCAGCGCAGGCCCAGGTGAAAGAAGAAATGGCCAAAAAAGCTGCCAAGAAAAGCAAGAAGAAGTAATTGATGCTTCTGAAACAGATATAAAAAGGCTGCCCGTTGGGTGGCCTTTTTTTTATAGAAATGAATGCTCCCGGATTTTCGGGATTGAATTTGGGGAATAATCCCGAATCACTGCGTTTCCCGAATCGTAAACTATCGGAATTTCTCCCGAAACTTCGAAACTAACGAAAAACGAATAACCAATCACCAATTACCAATAACGAATAACCAATTAACTAATCACCAACATCCTCCCTACACTTCTACAATATTATTCCGGATGGCGAATTTCACCAGGTCAACGGTGGTGCGAAGGTTGATTTTTTTCATGATGTTGGTTTTGTGGGATTCCACGGTACGGATGGAAATAAAAAGCTTGTCGGCAATTTCCTGGTTGGTCATACCCTCGCCAAAAAGTTTTAGTACTTCGAGCTCCCGGAGAGAAAGCTGTGCCATATCATCCTGGAAGTTTTCACCGGTTTTGGAGCGGTTCAGGTAACTGTTCAGCACAATGTTGGTAATGGATTTGCCGAGATATTCATAGCCGTTGCGCAGGGTGTACATCGCTTCCACAATTTCGTTGCGGTTGGTTTGGTTTGATAGCATGCCCTTGGCCCCGGCTTTAATGGATTTCAGGATGAAACTTTCGTTGGAGTACATCGCCATAACTAAAATATTGAGCTTGCCGTAAGCTTTCCTTATCCTGCGGATGCTCTCCACTTCAAGGTCATTCGGCGAATAGATATCGAACATCACCACCTGAATAAAAGTAGCGGGGATATGCTTCATTTCTTCAAAAAAAGCATCCACATTTTTTACAGATGCAACGATTTCAATATCCGTAGCAGTTGATAAAACAGATTGAATCCCGGCTCTTACGATGGGGTGTTCATCAATATGGATGACCTTTATTGTGCTCATGTTCAATGGTTATCGCAATACTGGCGCTGAAAAAATTTTGGCGAATTTACAATTAAAATCTGTAAAGCTGTGGTGCCGGATCATTTTCCTTACTGCCAAAATTCTCATTTGGAATTTTCGTTTTTACTTTTGTAATCGATCACCAAATCCCTGCATTTTTGCTGTGAAAAAAGAAATCGAATTGATTGTTAATTCTTTAACAGAAAATGTTTTACTTTGGTCGTTCAACTAAATTCAGATCAGATATGGACCCGCACAGTTACACACCTGAAGACCTCTCCAAACTTGCACACGAAAACCGGGAACGGCTCAAAGAGCTGGATACCATTAATAAAACCAATGAAGTGCTCAGGGAGGAACATCCTGTGGAGGAATCCCTGCAAAAGGTTGTTTCGATACTACCTGATGGCTGGCAATATCCGGAGCAAACCGTCGCAAGGATAATTTATGAAGGCGAAAAATATGTAAGCCCCTATTTTGAAGAGTCTCAATGGGTGCAAAAGCAGATATTCGAAACCATTGATAACAAAAAAGGCTCGGTGGAGGTTTTCTACCTAAAAGAATATCCGGAGCTTGACGAAGGCCCGTTTTTGCAGGAAGAGCGCAACCTGATCAACAATATTGCCGTGATGATCCGTGGTTACCTCAACAGCGTTATGGGTATGGAAACATCGCGCCAGACTACCGAAAGGCTCAAGGAGCTGGCCTGCATCAACCAAACTACGGCCATTCTCCGGCAAGGTAAACCCATCGAAGAATCGCTTCAACAAATTGCATTGCTGCTGCCGCGCGCCTGGCAATATCCTGAATTTACAGTGGCGCGAATTAAGTGGAAAGATAAGAAGTTTACCACTTCAAATTTTGAAGAAACACAGTGGAAATTGAGTCAGGAGTTCGAAACCATCGATAATAAAGATGGTGTAATCGAAGTGTTCTACCTGAAATCTTTTCCTACCATCGACGAAGGGCCTTTCCTGCGTGAAGAGCGGCATCTGATCGAAAACCTGGCCTCGATGATTGCCGGGCACATCAACAGTGTGGAGGGAAAAACCATTCTCACAAAAACCCGCGACAAAACCAAGCCTGCACCTAAATCCGACCAGGATGATTCGCCCAGAAAGCAGCTTTTGCAAAAGTTCCTGAATAAAAACAATATGGCCCGCGACATCTATCACGACCTGATGATGTTTAAGGTGAAGGAGATTCTGCTGGTGGCAAACCTCTACGATGCCTACAGCATAGAGCGTGAAGGCCGGTTTACGGAACACGTACTGGATGAATATCATCAGCTAAATCTTACGTCAGTGCCCCGCATCACGGGTGTGTCAAGTCCCGAAGAGGTTTTTGAGCAATTACAGGCGAAGCATTTCGACCTGATCATTATGATGGTAGGCAGCGACAAAAAACTGCCTGTGGAACTCAGCAAAGATGTCAAGGAGGAATACCCGTACATTCCTGTATATTTTCTGCTTAACAACAATCGCGACATCAAATATTTTGAAGATCGCCGCGGCGAAAACCTCACCATCGACAGGGTGTTTGCCTGGAATGGCAATTCCAATATCTTCTTTGCCATGATAAAGAACCTGGAGGATAAAATCAACGTGGAAAATGATACGAAGGTAGGGCTGGTGCGCGTAATCCTTTTGGTGGAAGATTCGGCCAAGTATTATTCACGCTACATGCCGCTGCTGTATAATGTGGTGATGGCGCAAACCAAGCGTATCATCGACGATGTGAGTACCGATGAGCTATATAAGGTCCTGCGAATGCGGGCCCGGCCCAAGATTTTGCTGGCCTCAAATTATGAGGAAGCCCTGGCCATCTTCAATAACTATAAAGATTATCTGCTTTGCCTGATTTCGGATGTGAAATTTAAGCGTGAGGGTGAATGGGATTCAGATGCCGGGTTCAGGCTGGCCAGGCTAATCAAAACGCAAATCAAAGACTTGCCGATGGTTATCCAGTCGTCGGATGAATCGAATGGCGATGTGGCTTATAAGCTCAGGGCCAGTTTCATTAATAAAGATTCGGAAACGCTGGAGCAGGATTTTAAAAGCTTCATCACCCACTACCTCGGATTTGGCAACTTCATTTATCGCGACCGCAAAGGAGCGCAGATTGCCATTGCCAAATCGTTGCGCGAATTCGAAAGGCATTTACGCACCATCCCCGACGAATCGCTGATTTATCACGCGCGCCGCGATCACTTTTCGCTTTGGCTCATGGCCAGGGGCGAAATCCAGGTGGCCAAAATCATCAACCCCCACAAGGTTACCGATTTTAAGAGCCCGTCTGGACTACGGGAGTATCTGATCAACATCATCCAGAAATTCAGGAATGAGCAGAACAAGGGAAAAATTATTCCTTTCGACAGAAATGCCGTGCTTGAGGAGAGCAATGTGGTGAACCTTGTCCCCGGATCGCTTGGCGGAAAGGGTAGGGGGCTGGCATTCATCAATACCCTGATTTACAATTATGATTTCAATAAATACATCCCGAATATCAATATCCGGGCACCCAAAACTTCCGTCATCGGCACAGAAGAGTTTTCCTATTTCATGGAGCGGAACAATTTATATGAAATCGTTTGGCATGAAACGGATTATGAGGTGATCAAAAAACGGTTTATCGAAGGGCGGCTCACGGATACCCTCACCAAAAAGTTGAAGGTAATCCTGGAATTGATCAGGAAGCCACTGGCGGTCAGGTCATCAGGATTGTTTGAAGATTCCCAGATGCAACCTTTTGCGGGCATTTTCGAAACCTACATTTTGCCCAACAACCATCAGGATATCAACGTCAGGCTGCAGCAGCTTAAGGACGCCATCAAGCTGGTATTTGCATCGGTGTTTTCAAAAATGGCCCGCGACTATATCAAGGCTGTGAATTATAAGATAGAAGAGGAAAAAATGGCTGTGGTGATCCAGGAAGTGGTGGGTAACCAGTATGACGATGTTTTTTATCCCCACATCAGCGGTGTGGCGCAATCGTACAATTATTATCCGGTTTCGCACATGAAGCCCGATGAAGGGTTTGCTGTGATGGCGGTTGGTCTGGGAAAATATGTGGTAGAAGGGGAGAAAGCCTACCGGTTTTCACCGAAATATCCAAACGTGGAAATTAACTCACCCAAGGATCAGCATAAAAACTCGCAGGTGCATTATTTTGCTGTTGACCTGAAAAAGAAAAAAATCGATTTATTGGAGGGTGATATGGCCGGTCTTCGCAGGCTGGACATCGATGATGCGGAAAGGCATGGTACATTGCGCCATTGCGCCTCGGTTTACAATCCCGAAAATAATGCCATTTCACCCGGGTTGAATCAGTACGGGCCTCGCATCATTAATTTTGCCAACATACTAAAATACAATTATATCCCCCTGGCGAAAACCATTGAAGTTGTGCTGGATGTGGTGAAAGAGGCCATGGGTACGCCGGTGGAAATTGAGTTTGCCGTCGATCTGAACAAGGACAAAGATTATAAGTCCTCATTTTATCTTCTACAGATTAAGCCACTGCTTGGCAATGCCGAGGATTATGAAATAAAGCTGGATGAAATCGACCATGAAAAAGTGATTTTATTTTCTGATAAAGGCATGGGTAATGGTGTGATAGAGGATTTAACCGACGTAATTTACGCTGATCCGGATAAGTTTAATAAAGCGCATACGCAGGAGATGGCTGATGAAATTGAGCGGATCAATGCAGAGGTTGGTGCGGATGGCCGGAAATATGTCCTGATTGGCCCCGGAAGGTGGGGAACGCGCGACAAATGGATTGGCATTCCGGTGGTTTGGCCGCAAATCTCCAATGCCAGAATCATCGTGGAAACCAGCCTCGAAGGCTTTCCGCTGGACGCTTCCTCCGGTTCACATTTCTTCCACAATGTAACCACGATGAATGTTGGATACTTTTCCGTACAGCCAGAATTCTCAAAAAGCTACATCAAGTACGATTTGCTTGATAAACAGGAGCTGGTGAGCCAGGGGAAATATTTTAAACACGTAAGGTTTAAATCACCCCTTTCTGTTAAGATGGATGGCCGTCAGCGGATTTCGGTTATTTCGATGTGATATTTTGCGGGTAGAATCCGTAGTAGAAATCACACAAAATACCCTAATTTCGCGCCATGTTAACTGATAAAAAATACAAGCATATCTTTTTTGATCTGGATATGACTTTGTGGGATTTTGAAACCAATGCCCATGAAGCTTACAAGGATATTTATGCTAAATTCAAATTGAACGACCACGGTATTGAAAGTATTGAAACTTTCCTGAAATCATATTTCGTGCACAACGACATGCTTTGGGAACAATACCGAAACGGAGAGATAGAAAAGGAAGTACTGCGTGCCCGCAGATTTGAGCTTACCCTTTT
This sequence comes from Bacteroidales bacterium, assembly GCA_018400545.1. The sequence continues at coordinate 15,984 of JAGYLT010000003.1, read as the reverse complement.
GGATTTTGGCATTAATGATCCGGCGCTCGCCGAATCCATTGGCATGGAATACATTACCATCAGTCCGCAAAAAACCAACCTGTTCCCAAATGCCCATCATGTGCTGGAATATCTCAGGGAAAAATATCCGCTTCATATCATCACCAATGGATTTGAGGAAGTACAATTTACCAAGCTAAAAAACAGCAGGCTCAGTGATTACTTTATTCATGTGATAACTTCTGAGGATGCAGGAAGTAAAAAGCCGGATCCGGGAATTTTCAGGTATGCCCTTCAAAAAGCTGGAGCAAAGGCTGAAGACAGCCTCATGATTGGCGACGATCCCGATGTTGATGTGAAAGGCGCTGAAGATGCCGGCATGGATGGTGTGTTTTTTAATCCGAAAGGCCTTGCTGTTAATGGGAATGTAAAATATCAGATTAAAAACCTGATTGAATTAAAAAGCTGGCTATGATGACCTGGAAATATTTGGTATCGATAATATCGATTGCTGCCGTTTTTGCTTCCTGCGGGTCAGGAAATACTGATTTGCTGAAATACAGAATTTTGGAAAGTTCGAGTGCCATTGAAGATACCGCTTATTATTCCATCAAGCTGGAATACCCGGTTTTTATTGCCAACAATGAGGCTGACCCATCTCTTGATAAGCTAAATAATGCCATCGGTCAGTTTCTCGATACGGCCGCCGCTTACTACTGGGGCATGGAGCCGGGATTCTGTAAATTTGTTATCGACGAAACTAATGCCGCTGGTGCATGTTTTGGATAATCAGTTTGAGATTCTGATACTACCAACTGGCTAATCTCAGCCTGAAGATGGAAACCTATAGCTAAGTGCACTTCTTGGTGCCCATGTGGATTTATTGTAATCCATACCTGGAATTTTAATTTGGAAACTGGGGAATTTTTAAATCTTTCTGATTTGCTTAATCTTTCTGACTCGACCAGTAGCGGCATTAAACAATTTGTTGCTTCAAAATTTTGATAACCCTGAAGATTGCTTCCATGAAAATCCGGTTGCAGATGACCGTTTCCGGCTTTTTGGACTGGAGCGTGAGCACATGGTTTTTTATTATGAAGCCTACGAACTGGGAGCATATTATTGCGGAATGGCCACGGTTAGGGTTCCCTATGATGCGTTAAAAGCGGCAGGAGTGTGGAAAGAAAGTGAAAATGATATCATTGCCATGAAGCAATAACATCGTTGCAACCCGTTACTTTTTGATTTTTTTCGACAAGGATTTTGGTCCCCGTTGGCAGGAATAAATCCACCCGCGATCCGAACTTGATAAATCCCAGTTCCTCTCCCTGGGTGATCTGTTTTCCTTCATCTGCATAACACGAAATTCGCTGGGCTACTGCACCGGCAATCTGGCGGACCAGTATTTCGGTTTTATTTTCACGTTCGATAACCACTGTGGTTCGCTCGTTTAATTCAGATGATTTGGGATGCCATGCCACCAGGAATTTTCCGGGATGATGCCTGTAATAATTAACTTTGCCCGTTACCGGATACCAGTTTTTATGCACATTGTTCGGCGACATAAATATCGATACCTGCAATCTTTTGTCCTTAAAATATTCTGTTTCTTCGGCTTCGCCAATCACCACCACTTTCCCGTCAGCAGGCGAAATTAAAATGGAATCATCAGGTGAAACAGGCCGTTCGGGATTTCTGAAAAATCTCAGGATAAAAATGAAAAATCCAAACGCAGCGATGTAGAGAAAATAATGGATGGGTGTTTGTTGTGGGTTGAAATAGTTGATGATAAAAACAGCCAGCGCCAAAAGCAGAAAAATGATGGTTATGGTTGATATGCCTTCCCGGTGGATTTTCATTTGAAATAATATATCAGGTTCATGTAAACAAAAACTGCAGGAGATGCAAAAAGCGCTGCATCAAAACGGTCGAGCAAACCACCGTGGCCGGGTAAAACTTTGCCTGAATCCTTGATATTCAGGCTGCGTTTTATGAGCGATTCTGACAAATCTCCAAAAGTCCCGAAAACCGCAATGATGCCTCCAATCACTAACCAGTTTATCAAGTCAAATTCATGATAAAACAGCGATAGAATCCAGGCAGCGGCCAGGCCAAAAAAAAGTCCTCCAATGGTGCCTTCCCAGGTTTTCTTGGGCGAAATGCTTGGAAAAAGCTTGTGTTTTCCAAGTAGTTTACCAGTGAGGTAAGCAAATGTGTCGGATGACCAGAGCATGACAAAAAAACCCATCAGCAATCCCGGATGGTATTCACCGGGAATCAGGTGTGGATTGTAATACAGGTTGAGCAATGCCAGTGGAAAACCCACATAGAAAATTCCGAGAAATGTTAGTGCGATATTCAGGATTGGTGTTTCATTTTTCTGGTATAACTCGTTGATAAATACAAAAACCGGAATGAGCATATTTACCATCAAAATTTGCCATCCAATAACCTGATTGGCAAAAAGTGTAAATGAAACATATAATATAATGGTTGAAATAATGCCGGGAACAATCTGTACCCTGAGGTCTCTTACGTTGTTAATTAACGAATAGAATTCCTTTACGGCAACAAAAGCTACCACGAGAAAAAGTGCACCGAAAAGCCACTTATTTATCAGGATGGAGCCGATAATGGCAACAACAAAGAGCGCACCGCTAAAGGTTCTCGACCAAAAATTATTCAGGTTTATTGTGCTCATCGATGAGCTGTTTGGCTTTTAATTCATCGGAATTTTGAACATAGATTTCAACATCGCCCAGACTGGGAATTTCAGAATCCCTTTTACTAAGTATGTTGGCGGTTATGCCATGTTCGTTTAGCATACCTTTAATAATTTCGGCTGTTTGCGGGTTTCCTGTGGTATGTATTTTTATCCAGTCCATTGCATGAGGTTGTTTTGTGATTGATTTTTAACTTGCTTCAACGAGCAGTACGTACAATTCTTTTGGCCCGTGGGCGCCCATTACAAGTGTTTTTTCTATATCTGCCGTTCGGCTTGGGCCGGTGATAACGGTAATGGATGAGGGAAGGCCTTTTTCATAGATTTCTTTCAGTTGATTCATGGCAACTTTTACATCTTTTACAAGTTGATTGGTAGATGCGATTACCACATGAACTTCCGGAAAAATGTTGAGCCTGCGGCCACTAAGCTGCCGTGAAGAAATGACCACGCTACCGGTTCTTGCGGTTAGAAACTCACAGGTAGTTATCCCGATACTCGATTCAAGCAATTCGCCCGCATGATCTTCAAATTGAATTTCGTGCTGCTCGAGTAGTGGTTTGAGTGGCTCCTCGAAGCAGAAAACGGTTTCCATTTTATTTTCGTGGATGATGTACTTGAGCTTTTCAGCCATATCATTTTCATCCTCGCAATAAGCAAATTTTCCACCGATTTTAGTAAACTCCTGGGCAAATGTCAAATCATTCGATTCGGGGTTTTCCTTAAATACAGATGATTCAAAATCGATATCCGTAAAAGGTGCATCTGTTTTTTCGATCAATGCATTACGAATACTTTTGAATACTTTTTCGCGTGTTGTGGATTCTTCCATCAGAAACTGATGTTGATTAATTTATTGAGGCTTTTTCGATTTGTCGTTTCCGGAATCAACAGTAACGTCTTCCTCATCCGGTTTATCCTCCGTTTCTTTTTTATCATCTGCCGAAGATTCATCACCGTTTTTTCCTGCCTTTTCGGCTTCGGCTTTCTTAAGGTCTTCCTTGATTTTTTTGAGCTTTTCGCGCATGCGCTGCTTCTTTCCCTTTCCTTATCCCCCTTTTCACGTCCTGCACAAAAGTGCGCTTTCCAAAATAGCCTCCAGGTTTTCCCTGAAAATTACTTCTTTTTCGAGAAGTACTTTTGCAAGCTGATCTACTTTCTTCTTGTTTTCCTTGAGTAGTTTAACTGCTCTGTCGTAGGCCGATTCTATCAACTTATGCACCTCTTCATCAATAACCTGCGCTGTTTTTTCACTGTATGGTTTTGTGAAAGAGTATTCCTGCTGGCCGGTTGAATCATAATAGCTGATATTCCCGATGCGCTTATTCAGCCCGAAATAGGTAATCATAGCATAGGCCTGTTTGGTAACACGCTCCAGGTCGTTCAGTGCGCCCGTTGAAATTTCGCCGAAATTTATTTCCTCTGATGCACGTCCACCGAGTGTGGCGGTCATTTCGTCGAACATTTGCTCAAAAGTGGTAATCTGACGTTCTTCCGGCAGGTACCATGCGGCTCCAAGTGCTTTGCCACGTGGAACAATAGTTACCTTTACCAGTGGTGATGCGTGCTCAAGCAGCCAGCTCACCGCGGCGTGTCCGGCCTCGTGGTAGGCAATGGTTTCTTTTTCCTGTGGGGAAATAATTTTATTTCGTTTCTCCAGTCCGCCAATAATCCGGTCGATGGCGTTCATGAAGTCTTGTTTGTCAACAACTTTTTTGCCACCACGAGCACCAATCAGGGCGGCCTCGTTACATACGTTGGCAATGTCAGCGCCTGAAAATCCGGGTGTTTGCTTGGCCAGAAATTCAACATCAACAGTTTCATCAAACTTGATGGGCTTGAGGTGTACCAGAAAAATTGCTTTACGCTCTTCAACGTCAGGGAGTTCAACGCTGATCTGCCGGTCGAAACGGCCTGCCCTGAGCAGGGCGCGGTCCAGCACATCGGCGCGGTTGGTAGCCGCAAGAATAATTACACCGGCATTTGTACCGAAGCCATCCATTTCGGTAAGCAACTGGTTTAGGGTATTTTCGCGTTCATCGTTTGCGCCTGTTAGCTGGTTTCGCCCACGGGCACGGCCAATGGCATCAATCTCATCAATAAAAATGATACAGGGCGCTTTATCCTTGGCTTGCCTGAAAAGATCGCGGACGCGGGAAGCACCCACACCCACAAACATCTCCACAAAATCAGATCCTGAAATTGAAAAGAAGGGCACATCAGCTTCTCCGGCCACGGATTTGGCCAGCAGCGTTTTACCGGTTCCCGGAGGGCCTACGAGCAAGGCACCTTTTGGAATTTTACCGCCAAGCTCTGTATATTTATTTGGGTTTTTCAGGAAATCAACAATTTCCATCACTTCCATCTTAGCCTCTTCAAGTCCGGCTACATCCTTGAAAGTTATCTTTACATGTGTATCTTTATCAAATAGCTGTGCTTTCGATTTGCCGATGCTGAAAATTTGTCCGCCACCGGCACCACCACGGCTCATCATGCGCATGATGAAAATCCAGGCCAGAATAATAAAGCCAACGGGGAGTATCCATCCCAGCAGTCCGGTCCAGTCCTGCCGCGTTTCGTTGGTAATGTAAATGGGGTCGGCTACGTTTTCCTGGGCGGTTTCCACACGTTTTTCAAATGTTTCTACCGAACCGATAACATAAGTGTAGTGCGGTGATGTTCCCATCAGGCTGTTGTTGTTATCAGCGGGCACGTCCTGATAACGGGATTTTGACAGCCGGTCGGGTTTGATATAAATTTCGGCGGTTTGCTTGTTGATTAAAACCAATTTTTCAATGTCCCCTTCTCCCAGCATATCTTTAAGTTCACCCCAGTTGATTTCCTTCGATTGGTTGTCGGAGTTGAAGAAAAACAATGAAATAAATATGAAAGCGATGATGGTGTATATCCAGTAGAAATTGAATTTGTTTTTTCCATCTCCTTTTTTTACCGGGTTCATCAGGTTTCTGAACGAATCCTTTTTTTGATCCTTCGCCTGTTTTGTATCTTGATTTATGTCTTTTTCTTTGGCCATTCTGATTGATTATTCATTAATTTCTGCAATTTCCGCATCCGCCCATAAACCCTCAAGATTGTAAAATTTTCGGGTTTCTCCCTTAAAGATGTGTACAACCACATCGGCGTAATCGAGTAAAATCCAGTCTGCATTCTGAAAACCTTCTTTATGCCAGGGTTTTTCTTTGGTGTTTTCCCTTACGGTATCGAGCACCGAATCTGCAATTGCAGCCACCTGACGAGTTGAATCTCCATGGCAAACCACAAAATTTTTGCATACGGCATTCTCGATCTTGGCCAGGTTGAGGTTTACAATGTTTTTACCCTTTTTTTCCTGGATGCCTTTAATCACAAATTCTAAAATTTTGTCTGTTTCGTTTAACGATTTATTTTCAGTCATTTAGTTATTGTAAATTTGCGGGGCAAAAGTAGCTAATTTAATTAGGATAGTTTGCCGCGCTAATCTGATATTTAAAGAAGCTTACGATCAAAAACAATGCCTGATTATATTAAGCCTGTTTTGTTTACCTTAGCCGCTGTCATTTAAACCACATATTTTGCAATATGTTCATATGGAAAACACGCTGTTTCTCAAAACCATAAAGCGTTTCAGTAAACTATATTCTACAAATTCGACGGCAGAAAGTTGGGTTGCGAAAGAAAAGCCACCGGAGGGTTCTGCTGTTGTGGCAGATTTCCAGACCAAAGGTTCGGGAATGGCAGGAAACACATGGGAAAGCCAGCCCGGACACAATTTGTTGGTGAGCTTTTTGCTTTATCCGGAATTTCTCGAAGCCCGGGAGCAGTTTTTGATCAATAAAGTTGTATCGCTCGCGGTGAAAGAATGTGTTAGAAATTTTATCAATTCGGCTCCGATCCAAATCAAATGGCCCAATGATATTTATGCCGGAAACCGTAAAATTGCCGGAATCTTGTCACGGAATTCAATCGTTAATAACAGGATTAATTATACCATTGCCGGGATTGGCCTTAACGTAAATCAGGAAACCTTTAGCGAGGCATTGCCAAATCCTGTTTCCATGAAAATCATCTCAGGCATAGATTATAATCGGGATGAAGTGCTTGAAATTTTAGGGCAGCAACTTGAATCGTTCTATGGTTTGCTTAAAAATGGCCGTTATGCTTTTATCGATAAGCTTTATCTGGCGGATATGTATAGGTTTAACCGGTCTTCCAATTTTTTCAGCAAGACCCAACCATTCACAGGAAAAATTTTGGGTGTTACTGAATTTGGTTATTTAAGAATTGCGGTGGATGGTCAGATAAAAGAATTTGATATTAAAGACGTTGAGTTTTTACCAGACTAAACTTTGAAGATGAAAATTAAAGATATCACACAAATCATCGAGCAATTTGCTCCACTGCCATTGCAGGAATCTTACGACAATGCCGGACTTATCATTGGCGATCCCTCGGCTAAAGCCACAGGGGCGTTGATTACCATGGATGTTACAGATGCAGTGATAGATGAAGCCATTAAAAATAAGTTTAACCTGATCGTGGCACATCATCCGCTGATTTTTAAAGGGTTAAAGAAAATTATCCCGAATGAGATGATTGGCAGGATGGTGACAAAATGTATTAAAAACGACATTGCCGTTTATGCAGCACACACCAATCTGGATAATGTGATCGGCGGTGTTAACCGGATCATTTCGGATAAACTGGGCCTGCGCAATCAAAAGATACTCGATACAAAATCAGATCAGCTCAGGAAATTGGTTGTATTTATCCCGAAGGATCACGCCGGCAAGGTTAGGAGAGCCATTTTTGATGCCGGTGCCGGGCATATCGGTAATTATGACAATTGTAGTTTTAATACCCCCGGCGATGGGACTTTCAGGGCGCTTGAAGGTGCCGACCCGTTTGTGGGAAATAAAAATGAGCTGCATTTCGAAACGGAGTTGCGCACGGAGTTTATCTATCCGTTTTACCGGGAAGCCGAAATCCTGGCTGCAATGCAGCGCGCGCACCCATACGAGGAGGTGGCTTACGATATTTATCCCCTGGCGAATACATTCAACAAAGTGGGTGCAGGCATGATTGGCGAACTGGATGAACCTGAGGATACGAAAAAGTTCCTGCAACGCATAAAGCGGACCTTTGGTGCAGGGTGTATCAGGCACACCGAAATTGTGAAAGAGGAAATAAAAAAGGTCGCCTTGTGTGGTGGCAGTGGTAGTTTTCTAATCCAAAAAGCCATCAGGGCCGGGGCAGACGTGTATATTTCAGGGGACATTAAATACCATGAATTTTTTGATGCCGATGGCAAAATCACGATCGCCGACATAGGTCATTACGAAAGTGAGCAATTCACCAAAGAATTATTAATGAATCTGATAAAGAAAAATTTTTCTACTTTTGCCGTCCAAATTTCGGCGGTGAATACCAACCCGATCAATTATTTTTAGAACCGATAAAATATAATTCCATAAAATATGGCAAAACAAAGTCAGGTGGCGGAAAAGAGCCAAAAGAAGGACGAAAAACCAGGAGTAGCTGAAGTCTCCATCGAAGAAAAGTTGATTGCTTTATACAGCCTTCAACAGATCGATTCGCAGATTGATAAAATCAAGATTATCAGGGGTGAGCTTCCCCTTGAGGTTCAGGACCTGGAGGATGAGATTGAAGGTTTGCAAACCCGTATCGACAAGCACCAGGAAGAAGTAAGAAACTACGAAAAACAGATCAACGAAAAGAATCAGGCCATCAAGGAAAGCAAGGCACTGATTAAGCGCTACGAAGAGCAACAAATGAATGTGCGCAACAATCGTGAGTATGATTCGCTAAGCAAGGAAATTGAATTCCAGAACCTTGAAATGCAACTGGCAGAAAAACGAATCAGTGAATTTACAACGGCACTCGAACTGAAATCAGAGCAAATTGAGGATGCCAAAGCCCAGCTCAAAGAGCGCGAATCTGATCTTCGCATCAAAAATTCGGAGTTGAAGGATATCGTTAAGGAAACTGAAAAAGAAGAAAAGGCCTTGTATGACAAGTCTCAGGACCTGAAGAAAAAGATTGAAGATCGTCTTGTTGTTGCTTACAACCGTATCCGTAAAAATGCCCGTAACGGCCTGGCCGTTGTGCAAATCGAACGGGACGCCTGCGGTGGTTGTTTTAATAAAATTCCACCACAGCACCAGCTCGATATTCGGATGCACAAGAAGATAATCGTTTGCGAATACTGCGGCCGGATTTTGGTTGATGACGGAATTGACAAAAAAGTAAAAGAGAACTAAAAAAGGCTAATCAAACAAAATGCGATGATTGCTCATCGCATTTTTTTTTGCAGTTTATGAAAATGAATCGGGGGAACCCGGTAAACCAATACCGGGGCATTGTGCAGGCTTTAAGGGCTTAATAAAATCTGTATCCCAGCGTAACCATAAAATTGTAATTGCTGTAATCCAGCGAAGCTTTGGCTTCATAATCCTGGTAGCTGTATAGGAAGTAATCTCTGCCTGACATGTTATAAGATAATGCCGCATCGATAAAAAAATCGGCATTTCTGTAACCGACCCCTCCGGTAATTGTTTCCCAGCTTGCATCATTCACACCCTCGTTAAACGGGCTCATATTATAGGCGTATCCTACCCTCACCTGCATCACGCCAACAAGGATTTCGGTGCCAAAACGCAGGTTGTGGGTCTGGGTAAAATTGTTGTTAATCACATTATTGGGCACGGTAAAATCAGCGGATGGGCTCAACCTGGCTGATGTATAATCCACATAGGTGTATTCTGCACTAATCAGGCCAATCCTGCCAAGAACCAGCGCAGCACTTCCTGAAAATCGCCACGGCGTTTTGATGTCATATTTAAATTCACCATTTGGCGATTGAGCCCTGAAATAATCTCCGTTCGTATAATATGCCTCGGTGGTTGTGTTCCATTTATCGGTGATATTGTTGAACCATGTGGGCGAATGAAAAGTAGCGCCCAAACGCAAGAATGGGGTGGCTTTAATGATGGTTCCAAATTTTAAATTAAATCCGCTTCCCCTGGTTTCCAGAGTCTCGGTGACGGAAAATTCATCGAGGTCCCGTTCTTCAGTTTGATTAAACTCGGTATAGCGTGAAGTTTGTTTGTAGCGCATGTAAGGGAAACCAAAGGTTAAACCAAAATAAACTTTGTCGCTAACGTTGAGTCCCCCACTCAAAACCACTTCATTCATCGATCCGGTGGTTTCGATGGTTTTTCGCTGGATGGCCGAAGTGAATCCACCAATGTAATCATACCCGTTAATATAGGTATAATCTGATTCCCCCGGCAGGGTATCGATCAGAAAGGTATCGAATGCGGGGCGGGTATCGAAGGGGTTCAGCGCTTCCGGGTTTTTGTTTCCGGCATACTCGAGATAGGTGTCTAACAGAGAGCTTTGGTCGTTCGGCCCTTCGATAATCGATCTGTTGTTGAAATCTTTAAGCCTGTTAAGCCCAAATCCAAACTGATAATTTTCTACGGGGTTAATATCCAGCCGGTCTTGTGGGGCTCCGGTTACCACAATCCCAACATTTCCGAGGGCAAAATTATTTTTGCCGTCTTCGAGGGTGCTGCCTGTGTATTTGCCTTTGGCATTTCCAAAAAACAGGGATGGTGAAATTGTAAATTCCGATTTTTTATAGAGGCCTATTCCGGCCGGATTATTCGAAAGTGATGAAAAATCAGCACCAATGGCTCCATAGGCTCCTGCAAGCCCTATGTATCGAGCTGTTCCGGTAATATCGTAAATGGAATATCTGAGTACATCTTCTTCATTTTGGGCCATGACAAGCCCTGAGAAGAGATACAGGATTCCTGATATAAGAATGAATTTTTTCATTTTATTGATCAATTAAGGTTAAAACTGGAAAATGCTATAGCGTATTATCTGCCTCTGCGCCCGCTTGAGAAGAGCTTCCGCTTGAACAGCTTCCACTGCTACTACCTGATGACCTGGAAGGTGTGGAATAGCTTCTCGAACCTGATGACCTGGACGGTGAGGAGTAGCTTCTACTCGGCTGGCTATAACTTCTGCTTGGTGAAGAATAGCTTTTATTCGACCTCGAGGGTGATGAATACGATCGCGTATTCCTGCTTGGCGAGCTAAAGCTGTTCGACGAAGGTGTGCTGTAAGTGCGCACCGGTTTCGATCATGAACAGTGTATTCATTGCTCGACCTTGGGCAGTTTTGTGTTAGGTGAGGTGTACCTTTTGGTAGTTCTGACCTATTCACTGCTCAGGCTTTCTGAAGCAGGTTTGGCATATCTTTTGTCCTCGGGTCGCTTATCTCCCCTATCTGAGCTGGTTGCTGGTTTAGCATATTCCAGGTTGAGACACCTGAGGTTATTTTGCTGAATTCTTTGTCCGGAACTGCGCTCTGAAATTTCTGATGAGCTGTTTCAGGTTTTGCATATTGCAGCGTAACTTCAGGCTGTGCGCTACGGTTGTCAATACGGGTTTGCTCAGATCTGGATAATTCGCGGGCAATTTCACCGGAAGCGGGTTTTGCAAGCTTTTCCTGATCTTTGTGTTCTGGTGGTGGTGCTTTCGGCGTTTGTTCCGGTTTCGGAATTACGTGAAACCCGCTGGAGTATTTTGCAATTCCGCACCTGAGCTACAGGTATTTGTCCTGGAACCCGTCTGAGACTACGGTAATTTTTGATTTCGCTTTCTCCGCTGCCGTCGTCAACACGTGATCCGCGTGCTGAAGAACTTCCAACTATGGAGCTCCCTCGTGAATTTCTTGGCCCGTAATAGTACTCCGGATAGATGTTTTCTCCACCGCCCGGATATCCGGGATAATATCCTCCACCGCCGGCATAATAACCGTTCCAGTATCCGTGATTGTAGCCGGACCAGTATGAACCACCATACCCCCAACCATAACCTGGATATCCCCAACCAGGATAGCCATACCATGGGTCGTAATACCATGGATTATAATAGCCGCCGCCCCAACCATAATTGAAGCCTAATGAAAAGTAGGATGACGGAAATCCGAAGCCATAATTCATCGAAAAACTCGGACCGTAGCCTGGATAATAACCGGTGTACATTGGTGAGTAATAGCCGAAACCCATTCCGGGATTGTGAAATCGGTTGATACGTGATGCGTAATCATAATCGTAGTATTCATCTCCCTCTTCTTCCACGTAATAATATTCGTTATCCTGTGAAGATGCCGGAGGAAGTGTATCGCCGGAATAGCTGTAAGATTTGTATTCGCTGCCTTCAATTGGAACCGATTCGGGTGTGGCGGATTGCTGATATGCTTCAGATTGTTGTGCCCCTCCGTAAATCGATTTTGACGGGCTGCTATTGGAAGTTGAGAATGTGTTATTTTTTGGCGTGTAGTAAACATCATCATAAACTGCTGCCGAATCGTATGATGATTTACATGATGCCAGCATGAAGATTGTGATAATTAAAATGATTAAGTTTCTCATATTAGTTGTGCCTCCTGACTGTTTGTGTTGTAAAAATGTGCGCTGATAATGTCCGATTGATATTTTTATATTTTTGCAAACGATTAAAATTCGGCTACTCAAATTCCAAAAACTATACCAAAAACAGATATGGCAAAAGATTTTCCAACAAGAGAAGAGAATTATTCACAATGGTACACCGACCTTGTGATCAGAGCAGACCTGGCTGAGAATTCAGCGGTTCGCGGATGTATGGTTATCAAACCTTATGGCTATGCAATCTGGGAGAAAATGCAGGCACAGCTTGATAAAATGTTTAAAGATACCGGGCATTCCAATGCATATTTTCCGTTGTTTATCCCCAAGTCGTTTTTCAGCAAGGAAGCCGACCATGTGGAAGGATTTGCCAAAGAGTGTGCCGTGGTTACCCATTACCGCCTCAAAAATGATGAAACCGGAAAAGGTGTGGTTGTGGATGAAGAGGCCAAGCTCGAAGAGGAGCTCATCATCAGGCCAACTTCCGAAACCATCATCTGGGATACCTATCGCAACTGGATTCAATCCTACCGCGATTTGCCAATTCTTGTAAACCAGTGGGCGAACGTTGTGAGGTGGGAGATGCGAACACGTTTGTTTTTGCGTACAGCAGAATTTCTTTGGCAGGAAGGCCATACCGCCCACGAAACAAAAGAAGAAGCCGTAGAGGAAACCCTGAAAATTCTGGATGTTTACAGTGAATTTGCTGAAAAATGGATGGCAATGCCGGTTTACAAAGGTTTAAAATCGGCCAACGAAAAATTTGCCGGCGCAGTGGATACCTATTGCATCGAAGCGTTGATGCAGGACGGAAAAGCATTACAGGCAGGAACGTCCCATTTTCTCGGACAAAATTTTGCCAAAGCTTTTGACGTTAAGTTTTTGAATAAAGAGAACAAACTCGCATATGTTTGGGCTACTTCGTGGGGCGTTTCCACCAGGTTGATGGGAGCGCTCATCATGGCTCACTCCGACGACAACGGCCTGGTTCTGCCACCAAAGTTGGCTCCTATCCAGGTGGCTATTGTGCCTATTTACAAAAAGCCTGAGCAACTTGAAGCCATTTCCGGGAAAGCTAATATCATTAAGAAAAACCTGGAAGCAAAAGGCATTTCGGTGAAGTATGATGATCGCACCACTTTTAAGCCGGGTTGGAAATTTAATGAATACGAGTTCAAGGGTGTTCCGGTAAGGTTGGCTATTGGCCCGCGTGATTTGGAAAATGGCACAGTGGAAGTTGCCAGGCGCGATACACTGGAGAAAGAATCCTATCAAATTACCGATATCGAGAACAAGATCGAGCATTTGCTGGATAACATTCAGGAAAACCTTTACAACAAAGCCATGAATTTCCGGGAAGAAAATACATTTAAGGTGGATACCTGGGAAGAATTTAAAGAGCGGGTTGAAAAAGGTGGATTCGTTTTTGCACACTGGGACGGAACCACAGAAACCGAACTGAAAATTAAGGAGGAAACCAAAGCGACTATTCGTACAATTCCATTGAGCAATAAGCAGGAAGAGGGCCATTGTATTTATTCCGGAAAGCCAAGCATGCAACGGGTAATTTTTGCGAGAGCATATTAGCAGGTGCTGTTTTAGCAGGCAGTAAAAATATAAAAGGCAGAGGGATTTTGACCCTTTGCCTTTTTTGTTTAATAAACTTTGATGAGTTTTCCGGAGCCTTCCTGTTTCATATCCAGACGAACAGGATCGTTGTGGTAATAAATATTTCCCTTTCCGCCCACCACTGCAAAAAAGTAATCGTTCCCGGCCCGCACATAGCAATGGTTTGCGCTAACGGTGTTGATGTGAATTTCGTCACAAACTAAATATCTGAAATCGATTGTGCCAAATCCTGCATGATAGCAATCCGCAGTTTGCGAATATCCACGAATTGTGATATCGCCGGTGCCTGTTAGGTTTTCCACACGGATAAATTTACTGTCAACTTCGAGGCTGACCTGCGAGGGGCTTTCCGAAATCCGCAATACAAGATTATTGGTTTTAAACGGAATTAAACTCTTGATTTCTCCATGATTTTCGATGAAAATGGTATCCAGGTCAGGGGTGGTAAGTTTGATTTCGATGGCATCCCAGGGGTCTTTCAATATCGGGCAGGTGCTGTTATTTCTGAGGTTTAAGGTGCCATTGGTAATTTCAATGCCCAATCCCTCAATAACATGTTCTCCGGCAGTGACCTCCATTTCAAAATAGGGGCCGTTTAAAAGCTCCAGGCTGATGTTATCCCTTACCTTAACATTCTGAAAAGGATAAAGGCCAATCCTTTGCGTTTTTATTTTCCCTTTTCCGCTCAGGCATTCATTAAAAGCATCACGGCATCCGGCCGTCAGGATGAATAGCATCAGCAGGATTCCCAAAACAATAATCGAATATTTTTTAATGAATAAATTCAAAATTCAGGATTTAAAATTTTAATCCAAGTCCCACTCCCAAAAAATCAGCTTTGGCCCAGTGCGTTCGCAAACTTACCCCGACAAAGGCAAATTTCAGGAAATTGTAATTAATGCCAATTTTTGTGTAAACAGGTGTGTCGTCGGGATTGTAATTTTGCAAATAGTATCCCAGGCCAAGCGATACGGCCATATTTGTAAAATTCCATTCGTGTGCGCCAAAAACACCGATTTTGATCACATCCTGCCAGTCCTCTGTTGGTTTCCCATCCCGCTCCAGTAAATATTTGGTGGATTCGTCGTAAATCCCGTCAATACCAATCATGTAGGTGTTTAGATGGCTATAATATCTGGAAATCGAAATGCTACCTGCAAAAACAGTAAAATCGCGTTCGGGTTGGCTCAGGATTTGTTTGGTAGCAGCGATACCCATCAAACGGACGTTGATTTTGCCTTTGTTTTTGGTAAAAAGCTCAGGCTTCATGTAGCTGATTTCCTTGTTGTTGAATTTTAGATTGAACCCAGCAAAGAGGGCCGGAATGTTCAACCCGTAGTTTGGGGGTTTGATGGTTCCGTTTGAAACATGCAGCATCGTTGCGCCGGCATTAAAGTATAATTGTCGGCTCATCCGGATGCGCCACGAAAGTGCAAACTGAATGGCAGCATTGTAATATGAACCAATGGCCAGGTTTTGATAATTGTCAGTTTGATGAAACTTTTCTGACAAATGCGCAACGCCCAAACCAAACCCAAACATCAGTTTCGATTTTTTGCCGCTAATCAGCGGAAGACTGATATTGGGAATTACTGCATGCATTTTTCCGAGTGGCTCCGATTTCCCAAAATCACTGTATAAATAGGTCAGCCGGAATCGGGGATAGTTTCGGAAGTACTGAGCCGGATGATTTCCGAATGACTGCCTTGATATGCTGATTTCCCACATTGGAAAAAAGCCATCCGTTAGCGTCCACATTTCGCGATGATGGGGAATTAAAAATCCATAATGTGCCTGGCCTTCGATGAACAGTGTAGAAAAAAAACCATTCTGACGATCCTGGGGAAAAACATTCCCTGCGGAAAAGGTCAAAAACAGCAAAACCAGAACTCCGCTGGTGAGCATATGTAGATTTCGTATTTTCACGTTTAGGCTGTTAACCGGACAAAGGTAAATCTTATTGAATATCGCTGCGAATGGAGAAATATTGATTTTTGAGTGTGAAGTGGAGCGCAGAAGGGGTTTTCAGCAAAAAAATATGTGTTTATGGCACATAAAAAAGCCGCCTCGGGCGAAGCGGCTAATCTTTCAAAATCAAATCAATTAATTAACTCAAAGCTATTACCATGAAAAAACTTTTCTGTTTTAAATGGGAAGCATCGTGGTCTTGATA
>JAGYLT010000299.1 GCA_018400545.1 Bacteroidales bacterium | reverse complement strand
CTTTACAGATATCGAACGAAGCACCACCAAATATTCTGACTTTGATAAGAAATTCCTGAAAGGCTGTTTGTCCATCGTAAAAGACAATTTGGATAACAGCCAGTTCACTGTGGAAATTCTGGCGGAAAAAATGAGCGTACACCGCAGAACCCTGTTGCGGAAATTTAATGCCTTAACGGATAAAACCCCTGCTGATTTAATCCGGCACACCCGCATGACGAAAGCAGCCGAACTGTTAAAGGATAAAAAATACCGGGTAAAC
Organism: Bacteroidales bacterium; assembly: GCA_018400545.1. The sequence goes on along the minus strand of JAGYLT010000299.1, from coordinate 3,272 downwards.
GAAGTCGCCCTGATGGTAGGTTATGAAGACACAAGCCGCTTTAGTCAGGCATTTAAGCAGTACCATGGCGTTTCTCCTTCAGGCTATAAATAGACGTTCAGCGAATCGTTAAGCCCCTGTTTTTCCATCCATTTCCTTTTTGTCCTGATTTGCCACCAATCCTGTCCCCATTTGCCAGCGCCGGTATGCCCTAAAACTGCGTGCTTTGCAGCATGATTGAATTTAATTCACTGCAGACAAACCATAAATTTAAAACGGGCATATCATGTTAAAAATGATCAGTTTCATCTTGCTGACAGCTTTTTTTAGTCTGGGAATTCTAAGGGCACAAACAAGCGCACCGGCAGATAGTGCAGTTTTTACCCTCGGCTTTTCAACCTACCTTTCACATACTGATAAATATGCATCAGGCTTCGATATTTATTGCGATGGCGAGGGCTTTACCTATGTTGTGGGCAATACGAAAGATAAAAATTTCCCGGCTACTGAAGGGGCATATCAAACAGAATTAAAAGGCGAAGGCACCGCAGATGTCTTTGTCCTAAAGTACACACCCGAAGGTGAAATCGTTTTTGCCACATTAATCGGTGGCACAAAGCGGGAGCATCACAGCGCCATAACAGTGGATGATCAGGGATTTATTTATATCGCTGGCGGCACACAATCCCCCGATTTTCCTGTAACAGAAGGAGTGTATGATACCAGCTTTAATGGTGAAGGATCATGGGCTGGCGATGTTTTCGTAACCAAATTAAATCCATCGGGGAGTGAGATCGTTTTTTCCACATTCCTGGGCGGTGAAGTTGAAGAAACCCTTGGCTCCGGTGGTATTAAAGTTGACTCCAAAGGAAATGTTATTGTCGCAGGATTTACCAAATCCAAAGATTTTCCACTAACAAAAGGAACCATCGAAAATAATGAAAACATGCATGGTTTTATTTCGAAATTTAGTCCCGATGGAAACAAGCTTTTATTTTCCACTTTTTATGGCAACAGCAAATTGGAAGGTATTACTAATATTGATGTTGACGATGAAGATAATATTTATTTGTCAGGCTCCACCTATACCCCGGACTTACCTGTAACTGAAAATGCTTTTCGCAAAGAGATCATTCTGCCAAAAACCGGGGGTGTAACGGATCACTATATCGCAAAGATAGGCGGAGCAGATCATCAGATTTTGTATTTCAGCTATTTTGCAACGGATGGATATGCAAGCTCACCCATAAAATGGACAAAGCCAAACAAGCTGACCGTCTGTGGCAGCACCAAAGCAGAACGTTTCCCGGCAACTAAGAATGCAATTTGTGATACAGTAAAAGGCAGGCAGGATGGCTATGTAGCGGTATTCAATTCAGAAACGATGGCCCTGGAATACGCGACGCTGTTTGGTGGAAGTGAAGATGAGCGTGTGAAGTCAGCAGGTTTTATTAATGAAAATACGGTTGTCATTGGTGGAACAACAAGTTCTGCCGATCTGCCGCTTACCGAAAATGCATTGTATTCAGAGTTCCCGGTTTGTGAAAAGTCATTTAACTCCTCATTTCTTGGGCGTAAAAAAACTTTTGTAACTGTAATTGACATTCAAAATAGCAAACTGCTAAACTCAACGTATTTAGGTTCGGGTTTTCTGTTTAATATTTATCCTGATAAAAACGGGAATGTCAGTTTTGTTGCAGAGGCAGGTCAGCGCGGAGAAGCAGGAATTACAGGTTTCCCCGTAACGAAAGATGCCGTTGAACCGCCCACTTACACGATGGTCGGCCGCTTACTGTTAAATGCGATACCCGAACCTACAAAGGAGGAATTGTACAAGGATGTTACTGTTGCTGATGCTATGCTGAAAAGTTATTTGGCTAAATATGAATTATCTCCGGGTATGATTCTTACGGTAATAAAAAATGGCAATCAGTTGATATTACAAATACCTAACCAAGGGGATGTTCCATTGCTCCCTAAATCCCCAACCGCTTTCTTTATAAAGGGATCGGTTTATGAATTTTCATTTAATGTAAATGATGCCGGAGATGTTGAAAGTATGACGATGCATCCGGATGGTGGAGACGATGTGATTTGCAAAAGATTGGAAGATTAATGGCCGGTTTTATTATTCTTCCTCGTCTTTATAAGCGAGTTAAGGTATTGATATGTTTATCAGTTAAAAAAGAACATTCTGACATTGCCAGTAGTAATTATAAAACTAAAACGTACTCGAAAATGAAAAATGTGATTAGAAATATTTCGATTCCATTGATAATGATGCTTCACGTTGTCTTATTTGCACAAAATGAGACTCCCCAACTTTTTGAGCCCGCAATTATTAAGGCAGACATTGACACGCTGGTTTCCAAATTAATGGATGTTCATCCTACATTTCTAAACCATTACGAAACCAATAACTATAAAACAAAGATTGACAGCATAAAAAAGAATATTACCGGTCCCATGACATCACTGGATTTTTTTAGAATAATGCAGCCATTTGTTGTTATCGATGGGCATACAACCTTAAGATACACAGGAGCACTCAATCCAAATGAAGAAAGTCCACTGTTTCCATTCAGGGTCATCATTTTCAATGATTCATTATACATAAAGGAAAACTTTTCAAAGCATGATGTTCTCGTTAAAGGATCTACGATTGAGAAAATTAATGGTGTTTCGTGGGAAGAAATCGCTGGAAATCTATTGAAGTACATTCCCGGCGAAAAAGAATCCTACAAAATAAAGAAGCTAGAGAAAGATCTTCATATTTATATGGCATTAGTCTATGGTTCGTTTTCTGATTTTAATATTACCGTAAATGAATCTGAATTTGAACTAAAAGGAGCCAGGTGGGCGGATTTTCAAGAACCTTCAAAGCCAAAATTTGAATTGCGGTTTTATGACAATGATATAGCATATGTTTATAAAAGAATGTTCATGCCTCCGAAAGATTTTCTTCATTTTATGGATTCTGCATTTGCAGTAATCTCTCAAAAACAAATAAACCATCTGATTATAGATAATCTTAGCGGAGGTGGTTTAACTGATCTTGCTGACTCATTGATGACTTATTTTACAGATAAACCATACAGATTGATGGAGATAAAAATGACAAAAATAAGTCCCCTGACAAAAGGATTAATTGAGGACAAAAAATCATCAGGTACTCTTCAGGATGGTTATTTTATTGAAGAGTATCCGAAGCACAGTACTGATCGTGAAAATCGGTTCATGGGCTCAACATACATTCTTACCGGACCTTTATCGTATTCTACCGGAACATGTTT
>JAGYLT010000298.1 GCA_018400545.1 Bacteroidales bacterium | reverse complement strand
CATGTTGTATCCGGCAAAAGGCACCATCTTGGCTCCGAGCGTTTCATGGATTTTTGTGAAAGCTGTATTTTTCATTCTGTTGTTTAATTTTTAATATGTGGCAAAAATAGTTTTTTGAAGTACATCGATAAATGAAAATTTCTTTCATTTTTGTACCCAAAGTTATTTTAACTGCATTAAAAACCAAACTTAACGCCTTGCGCCATTGGCAATGCTTTGCCGAAATTAATGGTATTGGTCTGCCTGCGCATGAAATATTTCCATGAATCCGAGCCGGCTTCTCGTCCACCGCCGGTTTCTTTTTCTCCACCAAAAGCACCACCTATTTCAGCCCCTGAAGTACCAATATTTACGTTGGCAATGCCACAGTCTGAGCCCCGGTTTGACAGGAAGAATTCTGATTCGCGCAGATTCTGGGTAAATATTGCTGAAGACAGGCCTTGCGGCACATCATTGTTGATTTCAACAGCCTCTTCAATGGTTTTATATCTGATTAGATAAAGGATCGGGGCAAAGGTTTCTTCCTGTACTATTTTGAAATTATTTTGAACTTCGGCAAGTGCAGGAACAACAAAATTTCCCGGGTCAAATTCTCCATTTGTTCTTCTTGTACCTCCATAGATAATTTCACCTCCTTCTTTCCTGACCTCCTCAATGGCATTGATGAATACTTCCACAGCATTGTTGTCGATGAGAGGGCCTACCAGGGTTTCCCTGGCAAGGGGGTCACCGATTTTGTTGGAGATGCTTTTGTATGCGATCAACAGTTTTTTCTTTACTTCTTCATAGATGCTTTCGTGGATTATTGCCCTGCGGGTTGAGGTACAACGTTGCCCGCAAGTCCCAACTGCACCAAACACCAACGATTTAACGGCCATCTCCAGGTCTGCGCTTTCGGTGATGATGACAGCATTGTTTCCGCCAAGTTCCAGGATAGAATTTCCCAAACGCTGCGCGACTATGCTTCCAACCCTGCATCCAACTGCTGTTGAGCCCGTTACTGAAAAAAGTGGGATCCGTTTGTCGGCAGCAAAATTATCTCCCAATACTGATGATTTTGCGATGATAAGATTAAAAACTCCTTCGGGAACATTGTTTGTTTTTAGTACTTTACCGATGATATTTTGTGTTGCTATTGCCGTTAGCGGAGTTTTTGAGCTGGGTTTCCATATCACTACATCGCCGGCAATGGCTGCAATCATGGTATTCCAGGCCCAAACTGCAACCGGGAAATTAAAGGAAGTGATCAAGCCCACAAGTCCATAAGGATGATACTGGTCATAAATACGGTGTTCAGGTCGCTCAGAATTCATCGTAAATCCGTTAAGCATGCGCGACTGGCCAACGGCAAAATCGCAGATATCAATCATCTCCTGCACTTCGCCAAGTCCTTCTTCGTAGATCTTACCCATTTCGAGGGTAACCAAATAGGCCAGGTCTTCTTTTGATTCGCGGAGAGCACAAGCGATTTGCCTCACCACTTCGCCCCGCTTTGGTGCCGGGATCGTTCTCCAGATTTTAAAAGCTTCCTGAGCTTTTTTCACAAGGTTTTCATAATCCTCAATGGTTCCGTTTTTTACTTCACCTATTTTCTGATTGTTAGATGGTGAGTTGGATACTGAAACATCACCTTCGCCCGAAAACCACTCTGTGCCCGTTGAAACGCCATGATTCAGGCTGTTGATGCCAAGGCGTTTTAAAATTTCTCTATGCATTATTTTGATTTTAGATTTAATGATTATTCTAACATGTAGGGATACCTGAAATCATCAGGAGAAATAAATGTTTCTTTAATTGTTCTCGGACTAATCCAGCGCACCAGGTTAAATTCACCACCTGCCTTATCGTTGGTGCCCGATCCTCTTGATCCGCCAAATGGCTGAAGCCCGACAATGGCACCTGTAGGTTTATCATTCATATAAAAGTTTCCGGCTGCATACCTTAGTTTATCACAAATGGATCCAAGTGCCACACGATCGGTTCCGAAAACAGCACCGGTTAATCCGTATGGTGAAGTAGCATTACACACCTCAATGGTTTCCTCCATTTTGTTGTCTTCATAAACAAAGACTGTGAGTACCGGACCGAAGATTTCTTCTTCCATGGTTTTAAAGTGTGGGTTAGTTGTTTCCACAATGGTTGGGTAAATATAATATCCATGGATATCGTCATATTTTCCTCCGGAAATTATGGTTGCATCATCTGCTTTTTCGGCGTATTTAATATACCCTGTGATGGTGTTGAAGGCCGACTGGTCAATTACTGCATTCATAAAATTGCCCGGTTCGTTTACATCTCCAACCTTGATTTTATTTGCCAGTTCCAGTAAAAGTTGTTTTAATTCCGGCCACAAGGATTTTGGAGCATATAAGCGTGCAACAGCCGAACATTTCTGTCCCTGGTATTCAAAAGCTCCTCTTATGGTATTGATAGCCACATCTTTTACGTTTGCCGAAGGGTGCACAAATATGAAATTTTTACCGCCGGTTTCACCCACCAGGCGTGGGTATGATTTGTAGTTTGGCAAATTTTGGCTTACCTGTCCCCACAGGTAATTAAAAGTATTATTCGATCCGGTAAAGTGAATGCCTGCAAGTTCTTTGGATTTTACTACTTCGCTGCCAATTACAGAACCCTGCCCCGGTATGAAATTGATTACGCCATCCGGGAGCCCGGCCTCCATAAAAATTTTCATCAACTGGTAGTTTGAAAGCAAAGCGGTAGTTGCCGGCTTCCAAACGGTGGTATTTCCCATCATCACCGGTGCCATGTTAAGGTTGGAGGCTATGGAAGTGAAATTAAATGGGCTGACCGAAAATATGAAACCCTCCAGCGCACGATATTCCATGCGGTTTAGCTGATTGAAATGCGATTTGGGCTGTACCTCATAAATTCGTCCGGCAAAAGAAGTATTATATTTCAGAAAGTCGATGGTTTCGGCAACGGCATCAATTTCGGTCTGGTAAAAATTTTTGCTTTGCCCCAGCATGGTTGATGCGTTCAATACGGCCCGATATTTTGTTGATATCAGTTCAGCCACTTTTAGTAAAACCGAAGCGCGTATGGTCCAGGCTAAATCTGACCAGATTTTGTGTGCCTTAAGGGCAGCTTCAATGGCCATTTGTACTTCCTTTGCCCCTGCTTTGTGATACTTCGCAAGTACATGGCCATGATTGTGGGGCATGACTACTGTCCCTAAATTGCCCGTCCTGATTTCTTTCCCGTTAATGATTAACGGGATTTCAATTTCTTTGCCAGCCTGCAACCGCAATTGATTTTCAAGATCACTGCGTTCTTTGCTGTTTTTTAAATATGTGTAAACCGGTTCATTTTCCGGGAGTTTGAAGTTGTAAATGGCGTTGTTCATGCTTTTTAAGATTGGGTTGTGAATTTGGATATGCATACACATGCATAACGGTACAAAAGTATTTTTTATGAGAATGGCACTGAATGATTGCACTTCAAAAATTAGCACCATGAATCCATCATGCAACAGGTATAGAATAATCTGTTGATTTACAGTCGCTATAAGAATGG
>JAGYLT010000297.1 GCA_018400545.1 Bacteroidales bacterium | reverse complement strand
AGGGAAAGCGCCAGACTTTTATCAACGGCTGCCTCGATTTGATTGAAGCATATGATTTTAACGGCATCGACCTGGATTGGGAATATCCGGGATATGCACCAAATGGCGGCACTCCGGAGGACAAGGAAAATTTCACGCTGCTGGTGCAGGAATTGCGGGATGCACTGGACGAGCTGTCCAATCAAACAGGTGAAGATTATTTGCTAACCTCATGTTTTGGTGTTTCCGAAGATAAAATGCAATCCATCGAATGGGAAAATATTCTGCCGCTGGTGGATATGGTCAACCTGATGACCTATGATTTCCACGGGAGTTGGGATCCTGAAAGTAACCACCACACCCCGCTTTACAGCCCGGCCGTAGGTGATCCAGACTGGTGTTTTCACGGTGCCTTTACGAAACTCACCCAGGAATTTGGTGTGCCTCCGCAGATGATCAACATGGGCGTGGCATTTTATGGGAAAGCCCTGGCCAACTGCACCCAACTTTATGGCAGCCATACAGGTTATGATGGCTCCACCTTCTGGGAAGATGAAGGGCAGCCCCTGTATTACAACATCATGAAAAATATGGACCTGTTTGATTATTTCTGGGACGATCAGGTAAAATGCCCATATCTGCTGGGTAATTCCATTAACACGTTTGTTACTTACGATGATCCGCTTTCGATTGCATACAAAGCACAATATGTGATGGACAATGATGCCAAAGGTGTAATCATCTGGGAGATCACCGGGGACTATCTGGAAACCTCACCCGGAAGCGGCCAGATTGCAGGAACACCACTGCTGGATACCCTGCACCAGGTTTTTGGGCTGGTTACAAAAACTCCGGAATTTTCAGATGTTAATCCTGGTTTCGATATTTTCCCAAACCCGGCCAGAAATGAAGTTTATATCTCAGCTTCAGATCATTTCTCCACTATTGACATCAGGGATTTAAGCGGTCGGTTGATCCAATCCTTTCCATTTACGCATTATTTTACCGTAGATGCGCTGGATGCTGGCATTTATCTGATTCAGTTAAAAAACACTGAAAGCAATATAACTAAAAAGCTGATCGTCAGATAGCGGGGTAGTTTCTCTGCCACAATTCCGGTTCTGTTATCATTTGCTTTATTCAGTGAAATCGTCTTTTTGGGTTTACATTTCACCCCGCCTATTTTTTATTTCACCCTGCTGTATTTTCACTTCACAACTATTCCATTGCTTAGAGGTACACACCTGCCATACATTTGTATCAACACAATAAAACAAACGAATTTTTAACTTTAAAAACACATAGTCATGAAAACAACAGCAATTCAAATCACAGTAATTTTAATGATGATCGCCACTGCAGCATTTTCACAACAGAAATCAGAATCGGATGTGTTTGCAGCAGTTACCCTTGAAGGCAAGAACAAAGTAGAAATCAGGATGATGATGCCTAATGATGAAACCACTGTATTGAAGGTGTATGATGAAACCCGCAAAAACCTCCTCACCAAACGCATCAGCAACAAAAACAACCTCATCATTTCCCACATGATTACAGAATTCCCAAGCGGAACCTACACATACGAAGTTAAATCAGGAAAAGACCTCATTACCGCTGCCGAGATCGTAAAAAAAACAGGACATGATCTTTTTTACAAACCCAATGAAGAGTTTGCAAAAGCAAAATAAGTTCTCATAATACCACTTTTCACCCGCAGCCCGGTTGAAATAAAATACCCCGGCCATTCACCTGACCGGGGTTTCTTTTTATGATATCTTATTTTAATATCTGCTCCTATCAATTCAATGCTTCAGCGCCACTCACAATTTCCAAAATTTCGTTGGTGATGGCCGCCTGACGTGCTTTGTTGTAGGATAGTTTAAGATTTTTGAGCAACTCATCGGCGTTGTCCGTAGCTTTATGCATGGCGGTCATCCTGGCCCCATGTTCCGATGCTACTGAATCGAGCAATGCTTTATAGAATTGAATCCTCAGTGATTTCGGTATCAATTCTCTTACCATTTCTTCTTTGGAAGGTTCGAAAATAAAATCGACACGGGGGTGCGACTTTGAACTTTCTCCTTTTGGTTTTGTCGGCACAATGGGCAAAAAAGGCTCGGTTTGAAGAACCTGAACTGCAGCATTTTTAAACTGATTGTAGATGATCAACACCTTGTCGTATTTCTTTGCAGTGAAATCTTTCATGATGCCTTCGGCCACCGGGAGCATCTTTTCGAAGGAGAGATTGTCCAGCAGCTCATCATTGCGATGGTGAACCTCCATCTGCTTTGTTTTCAGGAAATCAAAAGCTTTTTTTCCAATGCTGTAAATCTCTAAATCTCCATTTTTGTATTGCGTTTTGTAGGTATCATTAACCAGGTTCATCACAGCCTTGCCCACATTGGCGTTGAAGGTTCCGCACAAACCACGGTTTGAAGAAATGGCCACAACCAGTACCTTTTCTGCATCGCGTACTTCGGTGTAAGCGTTTTCGGTAGTTTCTTCCATTACCTGGCTGATGTTCTGCATAATTTCCGCAAGCTTCAGGGCATAAGGCCGCATATTTTGAATGGCATTTTGTGCCTTGCGCAACTTGGCTGCAGAAACCATCTTCATGGCGCTGGTAATCTGCTTGGTCGATTTTACCGAGTCAATCCTGTTCCTTACTTCCTTTAAGCTTGGCATGTGTTTTTAAAAGATTGTTTTGAAAATTTTTTGGATTTATAAGATTTTTCTGCCTGAATATTATTTTTCGTATTTGGTCGAGATATCTCTGGCAACTTTTTCGAGTGTTTTTGTGTCTTCCGGCAGCAATTTTCCTGATTGAAGGTTTTTCAATAAATCGCTGTGATTAACTTCGAGGAAATGCAGGAATTCCACCTCAAAATCCTTTATCCTATCCAGGGGAACCCTTCTTAACAAACCGCGGGTTCCACAGAAAATTATGGCAATCTGGTTTTCCACAGTCATTGGCGAATATTGCTCCTGCTTGAGGATTTCCACATTGCGGCGTCCTTTTTCAAGTACACTCATGGTGGCTGTGTCGAGGTCGGAACCAAACTTTGCAAAAGCTTCCAGCTCGCGAAACTGTGCCTGATCGAGCTTGAGAGTACCGGCCACTTTTTTCATCGATTTGATCTGCGCATTACCACCTACCCGCGATACCGAGATACCCACATTAATTGCCGGCCGGATGCCTGCATTAAACAGGTTTGATTCAAGGAAGATTTGTCCGTCGGTAATGGAAATTACATTGGTTGGAATGTATGCCGAAACGTCACCCGCCTGGGTTTCGATAATCGGAAGCGCTGTTAGCGACCCACCGCCTTTTACCAATGGCTTAAGGCTCGGTGGAAGGTCGTTCATTTTTTTGGCGATTTCATCAGATTCGATGATTTTGGCAGCACGCTCAAGCAACCTTGAATGGAGGTAAAAAACATCACCCGGATAAGCTTCGCGCCCCGGCGGACGGCGTAGCAGCAGGGAGACCTCGCGATAAGCAACAGCCTGTTTCGAAAGATCATCGAAAATTACCAGTGCCGGGCGCCCGGTATCACGAAAATATTCACCAATG
>JAGYLT010000296.1 GCA_018400545.1 Bacteroidales bacterium | reverse complement strand
GATGGGGTTGAGGATATCCACCATTCCATTATTCCACTATTCCACTATTCCATTATTCCAGCATTCCAATATTCCAATACTCCAGATGACTCGCGTAGACCTTCAGGTTCTCCGGCCTGTTGTCCGCCCGATCCCGGTTGATGTGATGGACCTCCTCCTCCGCCGTCAACGATCGGCCAAGTATCTTCTCGGCTACCGGAATGTGCTCCAGAACATACCCATTCTGTCGCGCTCGCGGATGGCTCGGATTCCGTATCATCCGATACCCTTTCTCCGGCTCGATATAGCTCCCCCCGCTCCACGCCGGATTGTTTTCTCCTGCCAGCTTCGGATTCGGACCCCTCGGGCCAAACGCCTTGTGAACCTTGTTCCTGCAAGCCGTAGAGCAAAACTTTCCCTTGTTCTTGAGGAGCAGATTCGGGCGTCGGTAGATCGCTTCCCCGCACAAGTCGCACGTCGTGTTTGGTTGTCTGTTTTTATGCTGATTCCATAAGGATTTTTCAGTGCTTCGCTATTGATATCGTACACCGGATTTACATAGTAGCGATACGTTGGTTCGACCAACAGGCCGAATTTTTCGGTAAACTGTAATTGCAGTGCTACGCTTACAAGCAACTGAATGTTCGTGTTGAGGCGGGGCGCCGTGTAGTTATCGATACCATTTATTGTAGCTCCCGGCATCTGGAAATTTAAGTTCGGCTCTTTGCGGTTAAGTATAAATGAAAAACTTGGGCCTGCTTTTATGTGAGCCGAGAATAAACCACGTTGCATAGCTTTGTAACCAATCATGAGAGGCACTTGCAAATAGGTGTATCTATTGTTGGTTTGCTGATGAGAATGATGTTGCACCGAATCCCAAACTGCTACAGTATGTGTTTCGAAGATGATCGAATCGGGGTTGTTGGGATCGATTTCGAAACCTACTACATCATGATAAAAACCAACGCTGTCGTAAGTGCTCATATTCACCATGTAATCGCCAAGGTCTCTGAAAGTACTGTATTCTATCCCGGCTTGTAATATGAACCTCGCAGTGTTGTAACTCAATGCCAGCCCGCCATAATAGCTGCTTTCGCGCGATTCGGAAGCTAAACGCTGATATTCAGTCACCTCCGGCGAAAAGTAAGCTGATAGGGTGAAATAGGGTTTGGCGCCGCCATACATGGCAAGAATCGGATCCTGAAAACTACGCTTGGGTGGTTTGTATTCACCCCTGAAAAGTGATGAAAACAGGGAATTTCTGGCGTTGTGCTTTTGTACCTTCCCCAATGATTGGGCTTGAGATCGCAACATGATGGCACTTGGCCTGGTGGTTGGAATAGTTTCATCGTTTTCGACTGCCTTTTCAAGGTAAATCAAACCCGGTTTCATGGTGAGAAGCAGCGGTTCAGAAATATTCATTGCAGTGATTTCACCTTCAGTTACCGGATCCATTGCTGAAATATCATTTGCAAAATCCATTTCTTCAACGGCAGCATCCGGCTCAATAACCTTTGGAGATAATTCGGGTTGGGTAATTGCTTCAGTTGTGATGTCTGCTGTTTTTGCTTCATTGATAGGTGAAATGTTTCCTGATGATTGAGTACCGGTCGGGTTTTTATCATCGGGTGTAGTTAAGCCAACAACGATATTTTCGGATACAGCTTCATCTGTCGGTTGCTCAGCAGGCTTTTGTGTATTTTTTGCCTCAGGTTCCTTATTTGATGCAATATCGGCAGCTTGCACAATTGCATCGGTTTCGGGCTGTGTGTGGTTGGGGCGCGCCTCTGAATCAGTGTCGGAAAGATTAGCTTTAAATTCCTGTGTTTCAGTTTCCACTACTGTGGTTAAGTCATCCCGGCTTCCACCATTGTCAACCGGTTCGGTTACCGGTAATTCTTCATTCCGGAGAACTTTCTCATCGGTTGCTTTTCCTCCTGTTGCACTGATGTCATTGGGCGAAACAACCGGCGTATCAGGTGATATTGAAGGATCGGTCGGAGTAGGATTCTCCGGAAATAATTCCTGCTGATTGCCGGTAATAGCAGGATTTTCGGAAGTATTTTCGGAAATGGCAATGGTGAAAAGCAGGGAGATACCAATTACGCCGGCTGCAGCAATGCCATACCAGAATTTAGGCACATTTCCAAAACGAAAATGCGCAATTTCGTACCAGAGCAGTCTGGCAGATATTTTCTTCCAGGATGAGCCGGCGGGCTCTTTGGCAAAATCAGACAGATTATCCCTGAAAAAGTCGTCAATATGGTGTTTATCGGGTTTCATTTAGTTAATTGCAATGTTTTTGGTTCCTGTAATCTCTGTAATGCGTGAGATTAGTAAACGCCGCGCTTTTGAGAGTTGCGATTTTGAAGTATTCACCGAAACTCCCAATAAATCAGCAATGTCTTTGTGGGAATATTGTTCAAACACATAGAGGTTGAAAACCATGCGGTATCCTTCCGGAAGCCCTTGAATGAGTTCCATGAGTTTTTCCCGTGGAATATTTACTTCCTCAATGGCATTATCCTGATCTTCGTCAGTTGAGTGTTTCTCGTCAATTTCGTCAATATCGGTATGATACTGGTGTTTCAAGTTCTTTTTATAGTATGTAATGGCTGTGTTAATCATAATTCTTTTCATCCATCCTTCGAATGAGCCGTCGCCTCTGAATCCGTCGATATTCGTAAATATTTTAATAAATCCCTCCTGCATCATATCTTCGGCCTCATCCCTGCTTTTTGCATACCGCAGACAAATACCAAGCATCGAAGGAGCATACTTGCTGTAAAGTTGGTTTTGGGCATGTCGTTTCCCATTCTTGCAACCCTCGAGTATTTTTTTATCAATCTGCGACATTTCAAATGCTACGTTATTGACTGCAAATCATAAGTTTGGTTGCCTGAAAACAACTTTTGATGGTGTAAAAATTCTTCCACAGTGGCTATTTCGGTTTGAGGTGGCAAAAGTATAACTTTAAAACCAACAATATCAAGAGGTTTCATACTATTTTTAGGCTTTTTAGCCTTTCCGTTTAAAGCTCTTTTTTGGTGTTTCAAAGTAATGACATTGAAAAAATCGGCAAATATCAAAATCATTACTTTTGCTCGAACTAATTACTTTTTAACAAATATTAAAGATGAGAACTATTTTACTTTCGCTGCTCGTATCCCTGTTTTTTCTTTTTCCAGTACGATTTTACCCGCAATCATCCCGGGAGAAAACTGAAGCCGTTGAAGAAAAAACTGTTATCAATGGCCTTCCTGTTTTTACAGAAGATGACCTGAAAGAGTTCAAAAATCTTCCGGAACTTGAGTTGCCCGACAATTTGCGCAACCGCTCGCTGCCGGTAAATGTCAATAATGCAGAGCTGCCCTATTTCAGGCCGATTTTCGATCAGGTGGATTTTGAGTGCGGACAGGCAAGTGGTGTGGCTTACACATTTACTTACGAAATTAATCGCCTGCGCGATTTGCCGGCCAACGTTATCGAAAATCAATACCCGACACACTTTGTTTACAACTGGAGCGGCATGGGCGAAGGTGCAGCAAGCTCTTATTTTGATAGTTGGGATATTGTTAAAAAAGTAGGCACCCC
>JAGYLT010000295.1 GCA_018400545.1 Bacteroidales bacterium | reverse complement strand
AGCCGCCCCACTCCAGTCGCCCTCAACTTCGGCCTGAATGGGCTGATATTTTTGATTCCCCGGGATGGTAAAAAATGAATAATCCTGGTGTTTAATTTTAATGCCCGAGCCCTGCAACACCTCCAGGGTCATATCGATGTAAGGAATGCTTTTGAGATTGTGGACAATAAGTTCAGTGTCATTTTGTGAGATGGGCAGGGCCATCAGCAAACCTGAAACAAACTGCGATCCTCCTGAACCATCCACCTCAAGTGTTTTAAAATTTGCCGGGCCCTGAATTTTAAATGGTAATTTACCACCGTTTGAGCGGTATTTTACGCCCATGTTTTTCAGGGGCTGTTCGATGTTTCCGAGATTTCGCTTGCGTAAAGTTCCCGCTCCCGTTATTTCAATTTCTTTGGTTCCCAACGCCGCGAAAGCAATCATCAGCCGTGCTGCAAGTCCTGATTCTCCACAGTTTATTCTGGGGATATTGAAATCCACACCACCGGAAATATTCCAGAAACCATCCCCAACTTCAACTTTTGCACCCATCGCTTCTGCGATGCCTTTCATGGCCAGGGCATCATCACATTCGGATGGATAGCTAATCCGGGAATTTCCATGGGCAAGCATTGCGGCGGCAATCAATCTGATTGCCTGACTCTTGGATGAAGGAGCCCGTAAAGCTCCGGAAACGGAAGATGGGGAAACTCGGATGTTCATCTTAAAAGTTAATTTTTTGAACTTCTTCAATGCCGATTTGATCTACAACCGCATGGCCGATGCTCGAAAGCAACACAAAATGAATACGTTCCTGTTCGCGTTTTTTATCCCTGAGCAAAGCACTTAGAATTTTGGTTCTTTCAAAATTACTCTTAATCGGCAGCTTCAGTTTTTCAAGTACATTTTGTATGCGCTCAAAATCATATTCCTTAAGGTATCCCCGGTTTAGAGAAAACCTGGAGGCAATCACAGAGCCCAGGCTCACTGCCTTTCCGTGGCTTATCCCGGTTGCCTTTTCGATGGCATGGCCAAAGGTATGTCCAAAATTCAATTTCCGGCGCTCACCCTTCTCCCGTTCGTCCAGGTTTACAATCGAGGACTTGATTTCAACAGATCGTTTGATTAGATAATTGATAACCTGGCTGTTGAGGTTCAACATCTCATCGATGTGTTTTTCGATGTACACAAACAGATCTTCATCGGCTATCAGGGCATGTTTTACGATCTCCGCAAAACCATTGGAGCGCTCTTCGGCAGGCAGGGATTTTAAAACTTTGGGATCACTCAGGATAAAATCGGGTTGGTTAAACGTGCCGATCATATTTTTATAACCCTGGAAGTTCACCCCATTTTTTCCGCCGATGCTGGCGTCAACCTGGGCCAGCAGTGTTGTAGGAACAAATCCAAAACGAATCCCGCGCATATAGGTGGAGGCCACAAATCCGGCAATATCGCAAACAATGCCACCTCCAATGCCGAGAATGAATCCGGACCGGTCGATACTGAATTCAAGCAACCGCCTGAAAATTTCTTCTACGGTGGCCGTGGTTTTATTTTTTTCTCCCTGGCCGGTAATTATTGTCCGGTAATCTTTCCAGAATGCGCCGTAAAGGTCGTTGACCACCTGATCGGTGATGATCACCGCATGGGAAGGGACAAGGTCAGTTAGTCGGGAAATCGACTGCCCCACAAGAATTCTGGAATCTTTACCTGAGGTATGAATGGTAAATGTTGCCATATAATAATTTAAAATGCAGTACCAAAAATAGTCTTTTGATGGCATAATAAAAGGTGTGCCCGGCTGAGCACACCTTTTTTAATATCTGTTTATTTTCCGGATGTTATCAATAAATAGTCATTTAATTTATCAGTATTTTCTGGTTTATTGTTCCTTCCGTTGTGGTAACTTCCACAAAATAAACCCCGGTTTCAAAATCTGATACATTCAGTGTAGTACTGGTTCCGTCAGTGCTTCTGTCGAAAACAAGCTGACCTACCTGGTTCATGATCCTGACATTGGTTATGCGATCTTCCGTTGAAATGAATAACATATTTGTTGCCGGATTGGGATAAATATCCACGCGGCTGATCAGTGCATTTTCGCCAATTCCAACAATATCTTCCAGGTCAAATTTGGCAGCCTGAAGTACCTCTTTGGTATCTTCATCCTGCAGGAAAACCACAACTTCACAATTGTCTTTTTCGTAGCCGGCAATACTCATTTCAAAGGTATCCTCAAAAGTGGAAGATCCTGAGAAATCCATGGCTGTTCCGAAATGATCAGGAACCATATCCCGGCAAACAAAATTAATCTCTGAAAGCATAAACCAGTTTTCCGGAATATGAGATTCGGTTAATACAACCTGAAGCACGATGTTATCACCCGGGTAGGGATAAATATTTTCAACAGCCACGGCGGCGGCAACATCAGTATCTCCGGTCATTTCCACATCAAGATCAATTTCAAACAACGACACTTTTCCACTCCGGCCTTCATACATCGGAAGGTAGGTTTCGTAGAGGCTGGTGTTTGCGTTGCCACCAACCATCGAAGAAACACCGTCGAAAAATGAAGTGGGGAAACCGGTAATCCCGTAATAATTATCCACCCGGTAGGTGGAGGGTTCAATTTCATAATTGTCACCTGAGTGATACTCGATTACGGCAACATTGTGGCCGTTTTCCACAAGGTCGTCCGCACCCATGGCAGCTCCCGGACAATAAACACACCAGGTGCCTGTACCAATTTCGAGGAGCACCATTTCGCGGTCTGTACCACCCTCAATATAGGCTTCAACAGGGCCGGCACCTGCTGAGATACCTTCGTCGTAAACAGCTTTTACATCATAGTCGTAATACCCGGGCAGCAGGTCCATATCCATATACATGGTTTCCGTAATTTCCTCAGCAATCAGCTCCTCATCACGATAAACATTGTAGCCAATAAAGGCATCTGTTGGCGAGCCCCATTCGAGGGTAACATCATTATCATCTACAGTAGCGGTCAGGTTAATTGGTGCAGCGAGCCCTTCAAAATTTTCGAGGGTTATATTATCATAATAGGCCTTTGGTGTTCCATTGGTGGCAGCGGCATAAATATCCATTGCAGCCAGCGTATTTGTTCCACTCCCTGAGGCGCCAACACTCCACTGCCAGGTAGCAATTTCGGTTCCATCCACAACAAGTGTAGCCTCATCTGCATTCAGATCGATGATATTATCGATGTGGAACCAGGTGTCGTAGGGGTAGTTAAAAGTTTCGTAAGGTGTTGTATTTTCGGCTGTAAGCTCAGCTACACCACCCGGATTAAAATAAATTTCAGAACCCCATATTGCTCCGGCACCACCAGGACCCCAAGCCTGCAGAATGTTGTAATATCCAACAAAGCCACTTGGCACATACATATCAAAACTTACGGCATACTTGCCTTCGGTTTTGTCGCCAAACAGCATTACAAAATCGTTGGTTCCATCGCACATCACGGAATTTTCGCCTGATGCAGCTACCTCGTTGGTAACAGTTCCATCTTCTGCACCACCGGCACCACCATCGCCGCTCCAGCACGTCCAGTATTCGAGCCCTTGTGCAAGCGCCTCCTCAACCAATTT
>JAGYLT010000294.1 GCA_018400545.1 Bacteroidales bacterium | reverse complement strand
TCGGGCGGTATCCAAATATTCTTGTACGTATCAATGATTCCACCTACATCCCCAGGGACGAACCGTATGATACAACCATTTACAGTAACACCAAGCATCGTGAACTTACAACAGACCAAATTAACCTCGCTGTCAGGATGGTGAGCCGCATTCCTGAAATCAACGCTACAATTACCGGTGGAATTGAAGCCGACTATGGTGCCTACGACAATGAATACCGGGATATTTTCAGGGGATTTGAAAACGATTTTGCCACTAACTATCAGCCCTGGGATTCGCTGGATACAAAAGGCGGAGGTTACCGGTTTAAGTCGGCGGCTTACCTGAACGGGGAAATTCAACTTGCGCAACCGCTCAAGCTTTTGGCCGGCCTGCGATACGACCTGATTTCGGACGATTTTGACAGTGATGTTCCGGATACAACTTTCAGCAAAAACAACGCCTCATTGAGCCCGAAAGTGGCCCTCAACCTGAGCACCGGCGAAACCGATAATTACGCCGGGAGCATTTTTCTCAGTTACAGCCACGCTTTCAAGGCCCCCACCATCGACCAGCGTACAGATAAAAAGCAGTTACACTATTTTGTATTTCTTGATGCCGGCCCTTCTTATATCCCCACCCAAATAAAAGCCGATCCTTTTTCCAATCCGGATTTAAAACCGCAAAGAAGCATCAACTATGAGCTGGGAACTTACCAGTATTTTCGCTTTTCGGATGCGGTAAGCGGCGAGATAAATATTGCCGGATATCTCATCACTGTAAAGGATGAAATTGATTTTGACCTGACTACGCAGCAATACAAAAACATTATCGATACAGAGCACACAGGCCTGGAAACCAGCATAAGGCTTGACATCAGAAAATATTGGGGCGGATTTTTGAGCTATACATACAGCGATGTGAAATTTGCAGGTGGAGAAAATGATGGTAAAAATTTAAAGGGCGTTCCGCAAAATGTTTATATGGCCGGTTTTTCGTATGCGCCTGAAAAGGGTTTCGGCGGAACTTTGCTTTTAAATGGTGCCAGTGGCATTTACCTGGATGATGCTAACACGGAAAATTTAGATGGTTTTGCCGCTGTTAATGCACGTATTGACTATGGATTTGATTTTGCCACCGTTTACCTCGATGTGAATAATATATTCAACACTTCATATAATTCCACAGGCTACATGCTGGATAGTAAAAAATATCTGTATCCGGCCATGGGCAGGTTTATTAAAGCCGGGGTTATTTTTAGTTTCTGATCAAATTTTTCATTATTCAATTATTATATTTTAATCTAAATTTATTAGCTTCGCTTATGAAATTCGCAGAAAATGGCTGACTCATAAGAATACACATTAACCAATTAAAAGCCAAGCTGATGAAAAAGTTATTTACCTTTTCTATTTTATTCGCATTGTGCAATGCGGTGAGTTTCGGACAAATGGTTTCAGGAACCATTTACGATGCAAAATTCGACCGGCCGGTAGCCAATGCCAATATTCAGGTGGTTGAAACCGGAAAGGGAGCCTACACAAATGAGTCAGGATTTTTTGAAATAAAAAATGTTGATCCTGGCACATATACCGTCAGAATTTCGCTGGTGGGCTATCTGATCGACGAAAAAGACGTTGAGGTTGGCATCGATGGCGTTTCCGGTTTTTCGGTGTATCTGCAACCCACCAACATTTCGCTGAACAACGAATTTGTGGTTACAGCCCGGCGGGTGGAAACCAGCGATTTCTCCTCCCCTGAAGCCATAACCGTGCTTAACAGCAAGCAACTTCAACAGGAGTCAGCACGCTCAACACCCGAAGCGCTTGAAGGAGCCACGGGCGTTTATGTGCAAAAAACCAATCACGGTGGCGGCTCACCGTTTATCCGGGGCTTAACCGGCAATCAAAACCTGCTGATGATCGACGGCATACGGCTCAACAATGCCACCTACCGCTATGGGCCAAATCAGTATCTGAACGCAATAGACCCGCGCATCATCAGCAACATAGATGTGGTGCGGGGTGCGGGTTCAATTCTTTATGGCAGCGACGCCATGGGCGGCGTGGTAAACCTGATCACCAAAACGCCTGTGTATTCCCGGGACGGATTCAAAGCAGGGGGAAACATTTATGGAAAGTGGATGACGGAAGATATGCAAAAAACCGGAAGAGGCGAGGTTACCCTGGCCGCTGAAAATATTGCGTTTACCGGAGGATTTACCTACAGTGATTTTGGGGATATTGCTGGTGGTGATACAACCGGAATGCAAACACCCACAGGCTACCAGGAATATTCGGGAGATATGAAGTTGAGATTGCGGCTGGCCAAAAACCAGGAACTCATCCTGGCGTATCACTACGATAAACAAACCGATGTTCCGCGCTATGACAAAATCATAAATGGCTATACCAAATACCATTTCGATCCACAGATCAGACAAATGGGCTATGCACGACTCAAATCGAACTACGAAAATAAGTGGTTCCGCCAGGTTACCATCACAGGCTTCTTTAATCAATCGGATGAAACCCGGATTAAACAAAAGGACGGCTCCGAAAAAATTTCGAATGAGCACGATCTTGTAAACACCTATGGCGCAGCGGCTGAGGTAAGTTCAGTACCGGCCAGAAACTGGCATTTTGTTTCAGGGATAGAATATTATTATGATAAAGTGAACAGCGAAACTACCGATGAAGAAGGTGGAAACTTCACCGAAAAACGCGGTTATTACCCTGACGGCGCAACATCGGGCAGTTTTGCCATTTACACTACCCACACCGTGAATGTGCAGAAATTCTCATTTGTCATGGGCGGACGTTTCAACGCCTATAAAATTAAAGCCCAAGACCCCACTTTTAAAGATGTGGACGTAAGTCCGTCCGCACTGGTTGGAAGTGCTTCCGTGATGTATCATCTCAACGACAATTACAACATCATTGGTTCGGTTTACTCGGCTTTCAGGGCGCCCAACCTGAACGACCTCAGCAGTTTCGGAACATTCAATGCAGGAATTGAAGTCCCCAACACCGACCTTTCACCAGAAAAATCCATCACCGGTGAACTGGGCATAAAAGTCAGGTATGAAAAATTCTCCGGATCTCTTTTTGCCTACCGCAGCCAGTTGAAAGACCTCATCAGCAGGGTTGAAGCAACATACAACGGTCAGGATTACATCGAAGGTGAAAAAGTATTTACCAAGGATAATTTCGCCGAATCCTTCATTCAGGGGCTGGAGGCAGAGTTGCAGTATGAGTTCACCTCAAATTTTTCAGCCTACGGAAATATTACCTGTACCTATGGCCAGAATGAATCGGCAGACGAGCCCATGAGGCGAATCCCGCCACTTAACGGAAAGCTCGGCATTTTTTACAAGCATGATTCAGGCTTGTGGGGCAAGCTGGAATGGCTTGCAGCAGGCAAACAAGATCGACTTTCGGGTGGTGATATTTCGGATTCGAGAATCCCCGATGGCGGCACACCCTCTTGGAACAGGCTGGATTTCAGAGCAGGTTACAGTTGGAAATGGATTACTTTAACAGCAGGCCTGAACAATATTTTTGATGAGGATTACCGCATTCATGGTTCCGGCATCAACGTTTATGTAGGGATCTACCTTAATAGCA
>JAGYLT010000293.1 GCA_018400545.1 Bacteroidales bacterium | reverse complement strand
CACCGGTTTGTAGCCGTTACTGAGCAAATCAATGGTTGTTTGCAATACGCACACATGGGTTTCAATTCCGGCGATAATCACATGTTGCGGAGCATTGAGGGAGAGTTGTTCAAAAAAAGCACTGTCGTCGCAACAACTAAAAGCCTGTTTCTCCTGAAACTTGATATCCTTCAACAGGCCGTTCAATGGCTCGATGGTAAAGCCAAGTCCTTTGGTATATTGCTCTGTTACCATGATTTTTATTCCCAGCGCTTTTAATCCTTCAATCAGGATGCCGGTGTTTTTGGTGAGTTGTTCGTGATCATGGATGTGTGGATACAGACGTTCCTGCATATCGATGATCAGTCCTACGGAATCTTCAGCTAATATTCTCATGATGCTAATATTTTAGATTTTGTTTTCAAAGTTAAGGAATTGCTGCGATTTTTTTAACCCATACTATTTTACCTTGAATTATTTATAAAATCGGAGCCCATTGCCACGCCATTCAGGGCGTGGATATAATGATCAGAATATCAATCGTTTAAAAATCCTGAAAATTTTTAAACTACAAAATTAAATTTTTCAGGATTTTTTTATTGAAGGTCGAAATTTCTTGAAACTCACGCCTAAAGGATGTGCTAGCATAATTTTATTATTTTGTGAATCAAGCAGGTTACATATTTAATTATTAGCAAGGTTGGTTTTATTTCCAGAGACGAAGTAAAATTACTTCCCCAAGCAGGAATGCAAGTGCCAGGATCAGGAATAGTTTCCAGAGCCGTTTGCCGCTGTTGATTTCTTCGATTGTGGTGGTTAGTGACCGGTTTTGGGTGGTGGTTAATACCGAGAAGTTTTGCAGTCCGTTATCTGCCAGTTCATTTTCAATCTGGTTTGTCGTTAAGTAATCCAGTTCCGATTCATCCCGGTCGTAGTTAAAGGCCACAGAGGTGAGCAGGTTACCATTGTTGTTGATGTCGTAAAAACCGGCTTCGCGAATGCGGGTTCCGGCGAAAATATTCATTTGCGATCCCACTGATCGGGTTTCGGGAATAATTTCAAAATCCTTGCTTCGGCTCTTCATTTTTAAAACCCTGTCGCCTTCCATCATTTCATTCCTAACCATTATGGCTTCTTCGCGGCCGGTGGTATAATAAAGTTTTGCTGAAGGTTTACTCAGCAACGCCATTTTATACAGTGTAGGTACGAAAATGGCATGCCGCGGAAAGTTGCTCCAGTCGGTGCTGAGTGGTGTGGAAAAAACATAAAGCAATCCTTTTCCTACAGGTTCGCTGCCCAGGAACACATCTCCGTCCTGTGTTTCCAGCAGCACCTCCATCAGCGAACGCGTTTGCCGGTTGATGACAAAGTGTTTCAAAACAACGGGAAGATCGATATTCTCCGGTATCGATTCAAAAACGTCGTCATACAGCGCACTTTCTAAGTTGATATTGCTGATGCGGGTTTGGAAGGTATCCTTTGCCATGGTGTATGGCGTTTCCAGATTCAGGAAAAATTCTCTGTAGCTGTTGATGTCAGCCATCTCTCCGGGGAATACCACCACATTTCCACCGGCAACGGCAAATCGCTTGATTTCCTGCGAAAGTCCTGATGAAATAATATTGAGCCCGTTTAGGACGATGATGTTGTAATTTCCAAAAGTTGTATAATCCAGCCGGTTTTCATTAGCATTGCTGAATACGATCAACGAATCTTGAGCGAAAAGCGAATTCAGGTAAGGATTTTCTTCACCTGCATTGATGGACAGCACCGGAATTTCGTTCATCACTTCATACACAAAATAAAAAGTGTCGTCGTAGGTTACCGGATGATCGGAAATACGCAGTTCGCCATATTGCGGGCCTGCTGCATTGTTGGAGTAAGGCATGGTGATTTCGAGAGATTCACCGGCCTCAATGTCGAAACTGGAAATGGCACGTTGAACATCATTGATCTTTAACCTGACCGGAATTTTTTCATAATCTTCCTCTGAGTCATTCACAATCCTCACATGAAGGGTGGCCAGTTGATTGACGCGGTAAACCGGTTCCCTGAACCAAACGCTGTCGATAAAAATGTTGCCGGGCTCACCTGCTTCTGCCGGAATCACAAATGTTTTAATGGCGGTATCACCAACGATGTTGCTGAAATCCGTTGTGCTCATCTGGAAATCCGAAATTATGCTGGCCGTTTTTGAACCCTGCACTTCATTGTTCAGCAATTCTGCCTGGCGTTTGTAAACTTCCGAAATCTTTCGTGTTACCGGTGATAGCTCAACTTCATTGAGCAATTCCAGAAAATCCTCACGGCTAACAAAGCGCTGGTGGCGTCCTTCAAAATCGTTGGTGAGCAACTGAAACTGATCGGAGCTGCCATAGGCCGAAGCTGTTTCGCGGGCTTTGTTCAGCGCCTGGTTGAGCAGCGGGCCATCGGTGGTTTCGGCTTCCATGCTAAAGGAATTATCCACATAAATGCTCACGGCGTTGGTGGCCTTTTGACCTGACTGCTGCTCGTTTACCGGGATAAACGGCTGTGCGAAAGCAATCACCAGGGCCGCTATGGCCAGTATGCGCATGAGCAAAACCAGCAGGTGCCTGAGCTGCGATTGCTGGCGGGTTTGCTGCTTCAGTTCCTCAATAAATTTTACGTTGGTAAAAAATACCTTGCGGAAGCGCCTGAAGTTGAAAAGATGTATGATGATTGGAATAGCAATGGCAGCGAGACCAAACAGAAACAAAGGGTTTGCAAATTCCATAAAATGATTAGCTGTATTTAACTTGTGTGATTAACGGCGTCAAAAGTAAATATTATCCAATTAAGTGTTTTTAATTGCCTGCACGGTTGCCAAGGGCATCAGGTGCCTAATACAAAATTTGTTTAAAAACTAAAAACCCCGGTCATATGCCGGGGTTTTAATATGGATGGTTTAGTGTGTTTAATTTTCGCGCATTACGTAATTGTCATACTCCAGTTCGAAACGCAGTTTATGCTTGGATTCCTCCTGCGCCAGCGACTGAAAAATTTTTCTCAGATCGTCAGTAGGCGCTTTTTCAGATAAATTGGTGTACAGTTTAAAAGCATTTTTCTCGCGTTTCATGGCCAGGATCAGTGCTTCCTCGTAGGTCATATCCGGTTTGGGATCCACATCAACCAAATAGTCGCTCATTTTTAAATCCAGCACATCCTGTTGTTTCATTTCAAAAGTACCTTCGGTTTTAATTTTTGTCAGGCGCGCTTTGTGCCCCATTTCTTCTTTGGCAAATTGTGTAAAAACGTTTTTCATTTCCTCATTTTTGGAGTTACCGGCCAGTTGGTTGTAAAAATCCACAGCCTGCTGTTCGTTGTTAATGGCAAAGTCGAGGATGGAATCGATGGATGTAAATTCTTTCATGTTTGATCAGATTATATTTTTATTATTGATAATTCAGCTTACAAATTTAATGAAATCCTTTTAGGGGATTGTGAATTTTTTAAAGCATTGGATACAATTTTGGTTAAGTTACGAAATTGATGTCTTCATGTGAAAGGCAAAAAATATCAAAAAAAATATTTTGCATAATTGGAGTCAAAAGTATAATTTTGCAGCCCTTTTTTAGAAAAGGGATGTTAAATTAAAATTTTTAGGGCCTATAG
>JAGYLT010000292.1 GCA_018400545.1 Bacteroidales bacterium | reverse complement strand
ATCAATGTTTGCGGGGTTTACCTCCAGGTCGGTAATCCGGCCTCCGATGTTTTCAGGCCCTGCCGGCTCCCAGTCGAAACGTGTTGCACTTGCCGCCTGCAAAACAGCAGCTTTCTTCATTTCGTCAACATGCGCCTGAATATTCATCGTATTGTGCGGATACATCCGTTGCAGAGCCATCCAGTCGGCGGGATACATGTGCGGATCATCGGGATTCGGAGCAATATTGAATGTTGTTTCTGATTGTTCACAAATGGTTCCGCATTCATTGTTCAGATCGTAAGTTATCATGGCCGAGGCGAAGGCCACCATCAAAACAACATAGATTAAGTACTTGAATTTCATACTAAAACAGTTTAAATGAGTTGAATAGTTATTAAAATTAAGTGGCTAAAAATACACATTTTCCACATGTGTCTGTGTCGGGTGAAAAAGAAATAAATCGAGAAAGAAGGTTTGAATGAATTGTTGCAGCTAAAACTTTACCAATGGTAAAATCAGGCTTGAAAGCAAAATTTAGTTTCCGGACTTTTGCCGGTAATAATCGGCTTTTTCCTTGTCATTGAGCCGCACATAAATATTGCTGAGATAACGTGCGTATTCAGGCTTTGGGTCAAGATCGTAAAGCTTTTTATAGCGTTGTTTGGCATCCTGAAATTCAGTGGTAACCACTTTTAATTCCTCCAGTAATTTTTTATACTGCCTGTTGGTTTTGTTTTTCTCGTATGCCTCCATCTCTCTCTGGTAATGGCTTTCAGCTTTATCGTAAGCCATTTCGGCCTGCCATTCCAGAGCGGGGATATGATTTGGGTTTATTTTCAGCAATCGAATGGAAATAATATTGGCCTGATCATTATTTTCCAGGGCACGGTTCACGGCAAACCATTTGGAAATCAGCGATTCATCTTTTTCCGAATCCGGCAACTGAGGCCAAAGCTCTACGGCAAATTCCCAGTTCTCACTTTCCACATACGTTTCAAAAAGGCGTGTTCTTATTTCGTCGATATGCTCACCTTCGGGAAATTTTGAGATGTAGTCCTTCAGGGCCATGATTTCCTTGGAAAGGTTATCAATCTTCCGGTATCCACCGGCAAGGCCGCGATAAGTTTCGGCAGTAGCGAAAGCTGTGTAGATATCCATCTGCAGATAGTCGAGTGCTTTATTTATGTTGCCGGTTTCCATGGCTGCGAGGCCCGCTTTGCCATAAACCGGGCATTCATCGGTCCGGCCTTCAGTTTCAAATTCCCGGATGATCTGTTCGTAACCGGCCAGCGCTGCGGTGTAGTTGGCATTATCAAATGCCTGATCTGCTGTTTCTTTTACTGAGGCGACCTTCGTTCCGGTGGAACACCCCCACATCATTGCAATGAAAAAAATAAATAGGGCACTGTATTTCATACGATCTCAATATTTCATTTGAACCGGCAGCAAAGTTAAAAGATTCATTTAACCCGTTTACATCACCATAAAATTTTAGCCCAACCTTATTTATAACTGATAAAAATAAGCCAATATCCCAAGATTTTTCATCATTTTGGCATCACACCATAAAAATAATTCTACTTTTGCGTTTTCCACTGCAAGAGATATAAGAATGTCTGATTTACTGAATCCACCTACAATTGAGCAATTGCTCAGATTAATACTGAATAGCTATGATGCCAGGGGAGAAATTTTTGACATCCCCGAAAAGCTATTTTATAAACACTGGCATTACCACACACTATACACCGAAAAATACGGCCGTAAGATCCACAATCCCATTGGGATATCATCGGGTCCGCTCACACAAATGGCGCAGAACATTGTGGCAGGTTGGCTTTGCGGTGCACGTTTCATTGAGCTTAAGACTGTTCAGCCAAATTTACCGGATAAAAGGGTGAAACCATCCATCGACATTTTTGATGGTGCCTACAATTGTGAACGTGCTCAGGAATTGTCAGTCGAAGATGCATATGACCAATATTTGAATGCCTGGATATTGATTCATATTTTGCAGCATAAGTTATCTTTAGATACTTATAAAAGAGCTGATATCGGAACACTGTTTTCGATGAGTCTTGGATATACACTTTCGGATATAAGAAGTGATAAAATACAGTGGTTCATCGATAAAATGATGAATTGCAGTAAAGAAAAAGTAAAAAAGATCGGTGCAATAAAAAGTTTATATCCTGATGTGGTAACACTGAATATACCAGATCGTATTTCGGATAGTTTTATCATAAATACATATAAAGGATGTTCGGCGAGGGAACTGGAATACATATGCAAATTTCTGATCATCGACAAAAAGCTGCATCCATCCATTAAATTTTCGCCAAAATTGCTCGGCTACAAATCGGTGATGGCGATCTTGAGCGCTGAAAACACTTTTGAACCGGAGATACGTGAAGAAGATTTTGAAAACAGCCTGCAATACGCTGAAGCCCTAACCCTAATCGAAGATGTTCAGGCCATCAGCAAGGAGATGGGCGTGGAACTAACCATAAAAATATCCAACAGCCTTGCCTGCAGAAACAACACTTCACAAATTCCCTTCTGAGGCGGAGGAAGTATATATGAGTGGCAGGGCATTACACCCACAGCCGTAAATCTCGCAGCAAAATTCCAGACAAAATTCGAAGGGCAACTTAACATTTCATTCTCCGGAGGGGCATGCAGCAGCAACGTTATAAATCTTATCCAGAGCGGCTTCAAGTCGATTACCGTTTGCACCGACCTGCTTAAACCAGGAGGAATAGCAAGGCTAAATCAGTATTTCAACGAGCTTTCGATAAAATTTGCAAATTATCAGGCGAAAAACATCCGGGAATTTATCCTGAAATCGGGCAATGAATACGGCGTTATCGACTCGGCGATGGAGAACCTTCGCAACTATGCCATCCGCACGCTGAACGATCCTGCATATCAAACCAATGAACTGTCGGGGCTGAGCATCAAATCAAAATATCCGCTCAGGCATTACGACTGCATTCATGCACCCTGCACGGAAGCCAGCCCGCTGAATATCGACACATCAAGCTATTGCTGGTTCACCAATAAGAACGATCCCAATAAAGCCATAAATGCTATTCTGGCCGACAATCCTCTGCCCTCAATGATGGGCATGATCGGCGATGACCCGTCTCGATTGATTTGCGTGCGAAACAACTACGATTATCCCGTTTTAATGAAAGATGTGGAGCGGTTTATTGCTGAGTATGAACCGGAAGAAAACACAGGCCTGCCAGGCATGCCTGCCAGCGGGTTAAATGTGGCGATCATAGGAAGTGGTATCTCCGGTTTGTCGTGCGCATGGTATTTGTCGCGCTACGGATTTTCAGTGGATATTTATGAGGCAGGCGAACATCCCGGCGGCATGGTTAATACGATCGTTCCGGGATTCAGGATATCGGATGCCGCCCTGCAAAA
The DNA here is from genome assembly GCA_018400545.1 of Bacteroidales bacterium. Next base: position 215 of record JAGYLT010000292.1, on the reverse strand, counting down.
AGACATTCGCCGGATAAAAAATGCAGGCATAAAAATATTATCGAATACCCCAATTGATAAAGAGCGGTTTGAACGTATCCGCAAATCATACAATTATGTGTATGTTGCCACCGGGGCCAATAAAACCAAAAAATCAGGAATCGAAGGAGAGAAAGCCGAAAATGTGCTGGATCCGATCGAATTTCTCACACAGGCTAAATTGGATGCGGAATATG
>JAGYLT010000291.1 GCA_018400545.1 Bacteroidales bacterium | reverse complement strand
AACCTCTAACTTCTAACCTCTAACCTCTAACCTCACTACTCCCTCTTCTTCCCAATCTCACCCAAAACCTGCTCCACCTCCATAAACAACTTTTCAACCGAACCACTGTTGTCAAAAACAAAATCCGCCATTTCGATGCATTTTTTAAGGTTTTGTTTGTTTGGATCATCGGCAGTCATTTCCCGTTTTTCGTTCTGCAGAAAAGTTTTAAAATCCACCTGATCGGTTTCTGATGCCCTGGATTTGATGCGGTTATAGCGGATTTTTGGATCGCAATCCACGGCGAAGAGGTAAAAGTTCGGTTGCTTTCTAAGGCTGATCACCTCGCCGGGAGTGCGAATACTTTCGATCACGCTGTTGCCCCCCGCTTCCTGCGCCTTTTCAGAAAGCCGGTCAACAATGTAGGAAGGCGAATTTTTAGTCCGGAGATCGTTGGCAACCACCACCATGCTGTCGCGGTTTACAGGCATGCCGCGCTTTTTAATTTCTTCCGTAATAAAGCCGCGTACCGAAAAATGCTTAAACTGTTTTTCCGCTTTCAGATATTCCACAATGGTTCCTTTGCCAGCACCGATCGTTCCCGTTATTCCTATGATCATCATAATTGCATCAGTTATATTTTATTCATTTTTAAATGGTCGATCCACTTTTCGGCTTTTTGCGGTTTGTGGCTCATCATTTTTTCAAGCAGGATTTTTTCATCCGTTTCAACAATGAGATTATCGCGGTGTTCGGCGCGCACAAACTTTTCCTGTACCGCATGATCGATAAATTGGAGCAGGCCGTCAAAATAGCCGTCCACATTAAAGAGGCCGGTGGGTTTGTTGATGATTTCAAGCTGGTTCCAGGTCATGATTTCAAAAATCTCATCGATGGTTCCGAAACCACCCGGCATGGCAATAAACCCATCCGAAAGCTTTGCCATGAGCGCCTTTCGCTCGTGCATGGTCTCCACAATGTGCAGGTTTGTCAACCCCTGGTGTACAATTTCTTTTTCAGCGATCAACCCCGGCATTACACCGGTTACATCGCCGCCTGCCTGCAGCACCGTATCGGCAATTTCACGCATCAGCCCGATATTACCGCCCCCATAAACCAGGGCTGTTTTATTCCCGGCTATCGACAATCCCAACTTTCTGGCCTGATCAATGTAAGCTGCACTTTTGCCGACACTCGAGCCACAAAATACACATACTGATTTCATGAGTCTGAAAATTTTGGGGTAAAAGTAGGCTAACTTGCATTATTCACAAAAAAGTCGTTTCAATTACTCATGAAAAAAATAATATCTTTATCAACATATTATGTAAGCATATGGAGGAACTGCTCAGTAAAATATCAAATTTCTCGGCTTTACTCGATGAATTAAAATCTTCTTCCGACTGCCCGGAACGAATCGGGGAGCTCGAAGACCGTTTTTCCACAATCAAAGCTGAAATAGAATCTGAATATAAATCGCAATGCAAGGCACTTCAGCACTTCGAAAGCCTGGTGAATCAATTGCCCGAAATCGTTTTTGAAATCGACACAAACGGCACCCTAAAATTCGTAAATGCCTATGGCATTGAAAAACTCGGACTCGATGAATCCGACCTGGAAGACGGCAAATTAAACATTGCCAAGGTAATTCATCCCGATGATATTGACAAGGCGCACAACGTGATCCGTGACATCCTCACAGGCCAGGTGATCAGCGGAAACGAGTATGCGATGCAAACCTCATCCGGACAAAAAATCATTACCCAGGTGTTTAACAGTCCTATCCACAAAGATGGAGAAGTCACCGGGTTGCGGGGCATTGTGATAGATATTACCGATCGGAAAAAAATTGAAGATGAACTACGCAAAAGTGCAGAAAAATACAAAAGCATTTTCGACAATTCACCGCTAGCCATCGGCTATTTTACCAAAGCAGGCATTTTAACGGATTGTAACCAAAAGTTTGCCGACATGCTTGGCAATACCATTGAAAACCTGCGGGGTTTTAACACATTCAGAGATTTACAAAACAAAGATTTACTTGCTGCATTAAAGAAATCTTTCAAAACCGGTTCAGCTACCTACGAAGGCATTTACCATTCAATACTTACCCATCGTCAGGCACCCACAAGGGTTTTGTTTCAGGGCATCCGGAACGAAAAAAATGAAATATACGGAGGTGTGGCCCTGGCCGAGGATATCTCGGAACGCGTTAAAGCCGAGCATGCACTCCGCGCCAGTGAAGAAAAGTTCAGGAACCTGGTGGAAAACATTGGCGAAGGCGCAGGTATCACAAACAGTGAGAACGTATTTACTTTTGCCAACCCATCGGCAAATAAAATTTTTGGTGTGAAAGATACCGGGCTGATCAACCGGAACCTCAGAGAATTTATGACAAAAAAGGAGTTTGAGCGGATACTTGCAGAAACAGAAAAACGTAAGGAGGGAATCATATCCACATACGAACTGGAGATTCTGAGGCCCGATGGCGAAAAACGAGACCTGCTGGTTACGGCTACACCAAACAACGATGAAAATGGCCGATACCTCAATTCGATGGGTATTTTCAGGGACATCACCGACAGAAAAAAGATTGAGCGGGAATTGAAAAAAGCCCACGAAACACTGCTGCAAAAAAACAAGGAATTACAGGTTGCCAAGGAAAAAGCCGAAGAATCCGACCGGCTGAAATCGGCATTTATGGCTACCATGACCCATGAACTCAGAACACCACTGCATGGAATTATTGGCCTTTCCGGCCTGTTTGAAGAAAACATGAGTGGTGATGAAATTATGGATTTTGCAGGCCAAATCAATAAAAGCGGCTTTAAACTGCTGAATATCCTCGATGATATTTTTCAGATCATCGAACTCGAATCCGGAAATATCAAACCAAAAATCAGCGCCCATTCAATGGGTGAAATATTTGATGAAGTGAAGCGGGATGCAATGAGCCATCGCGAATCTCTTGGAAAGGAGCACCTCTCTATCAAAATTAATTTACCATCGGATATCGAAAATGCCAGCATTCACACCGACAAATCCATCATTAAAAAAATATTTGAGAACCTGGTGCACAATGCCCTGAAATTTACCGAAGATGGTGAAGTAACCATTGGATCACAAAAAACCGTGCAAAATGAGATGCGGTTTTTTGTAAGCGACACCGGCATTGGCATTCCACACGAAAAACAACACCTCTTGTTTAAACGGTTCAGGCAACTGGATCAGCGGTTGAAACGGGAATACGGCGGCACCGGGCTGGGGCTGTATTATTGCAAACGACTGATTGAGCTACTGAAAGGGGACATCAGCCTGGAATCGGTGCCGGACAAGGGCACAACTTTTTATTTTACTTTTCAGCAACAGGATTACAACGGGAAGATTTAAAGGACTTCCCTGCTGTATCCCCACTCACCGAAAATGCAACCTTCGAACTTTAATATTGTCATTCATTTCAATCTTTAATCTATTTAGTGCCAGCAAGAAAACTCATGAATTCGATTTTCAACAGTTTGTTTACCCCTCCCCTAAAGGGAGCAAACTGTTGAAAATCAGAACACCCTTTAGGGATGGGGTAAATTCTGATTTTCAACATTAATAGTTTTCTTGCAGGCACTAATTACAAACAATAAAACTAAACCTTATGAAACAT
>JAGYLT010000290.1 GCA_018400545.1 Bacteroidales bacterium | reverse complement strand
GTCTCCTAAAGTTATTTTTGCCACTAAGCCTCTAAGGCACAAAGATTTCACTAAGGTATTAATCACAGTATACCGGCGCTTTGTGAATTTTAGTGTATTTGTGTTTTATGCCAAAGGCATCGCTATGTGAGTGGTGTTTTCTTCATTTTGATACTTATGAGACAGCCCCGGCCACATTGCCGTGCGGTGAATTCGCACCGGAAAATCTTACAACTCGAGTTTTGCCATTTTTTGGCAAAACTTGAGTTGTAAGATACTACCTTTGCCCAATGAATATTGTTCTCACTGCCGTTGCCTGGTTTTTTATCCTGTTGATGGGAATATTACCCTTCAGGATTTTATATCTGTTTTCTGATGTTGTAAGATTTTTGCTTAAAGATGTTTTTGCTTATCGCAAAAAAGTAATTGTTTCCAACCTGCGGAGATGTTTTCCGGATGCCACCGAAGCTGAAATAAAACAATTGACAAATAAAGCATACCGCAACCTGACCGATGTTATGGCCGAGGGATTTAAAGCTTTTACCATGAGCGACCAGCAGATTAAGCAAAGGCACAAAATCAATAATCCCGATATCCTGGCAGATTATCAAAATAAGAAAACCAATATCATAGCGGCACCTACCCATTTTGGTAACTGGGAGTGGGGTGCACTTTCGGCGGGATTACAGTTGGATTTTGGGATTGCGGCTTTTTACACGCCACTCAGCAATCCGCAAATGGACCATCGCATCCGGAAAAACAGGTCACGAACCGGGACTTTGCTCGCCTCAACTGCCAAGACTTCCAAAACATTTGATGAGCTGGAAAATACCGGAACCATTTTTATTATGGCTGCCGATCAAAGCCCGTCCAGGAAGTATGCCGACAAGGCTATCTGGCTGGATTTTATGGGGCAGGAAACAGCATTTTTATTTGGGATCGAAAAACATGCCAGGGCCAGGAACCTCCCGGTAGTTTTTGTTGATATTCAACGTGTGAATCGGGGGTTTTATGAAATGGATCTTTCATGGATATCCAAAAATCCATCAGAAACAAAACATGGTGAAATAACGGGTTTATATGCAAAAAAACTGGAAGGCCAGATCAGGAAAAATCCCGGCAACTGGCTTTGGTCGCACAAGCGCTGGAAACTCAATCAAGGCTAATACATACTTTCAATCAGATCGGCATAGGTTTGCTCAATGATCCTGCGGCGGGTTTTCAGGGTGCTTGTCAGCATATTGTTTTCGATGCTGAACGGTTCCTTCAGCAATCTGAACTTCATCACTTTTTCATACTCCGGCAACGAAGTCTGAAGCGCTTCTATTTGCCCGCCGATATGTTCAAGTATTTGCTCGTGATTGAGTAATTCGTCGTAATTCTGAAATTCAATTTTGAGTGCCTGGGCCAGATCGGTAAGTTTTTCCTCAACGGGAACCAGCAAAGCCGTCACGTATTTCCGGTTATCGCCAACCACAACAATCTGCTCAACGAGTGAATATTGCCCCAGCAGGGATTCAATTTTTTGCGGCGAAACATACTTCCCCACAGAAGTTTTCATAAGATCTTTAATTCTGTCGGTCATCACCAGGTTGCCCGATTCAGAAAAATGGCCTTCATCGCCGGTGTGGTACCAACCATCAGTTAAAGCTTCGGCGGTAGCTTCAGTTTTTTTAAAGTAACCTGAAAAGATTGTTTTGCCCTTCACCAGAATTTCATTGTTTTCACCAATTTTAACCTCAACCCCGGGCAGGATAGAACCTACGGATTCGAACTCATAAACATCGGTTTTGAAGCAGGAAACTGTGGCTGTAGTTTCGGTAGCCCCGTAACCATAATTCACAAAGATTCCGGCAGCATGGAAAAATTTTAGCAGGTTCATCGGGAGTTTGGCTCCGGAACATGGCGTTGCACGGAGGTTACTGCCAAAGATCGACCTGAGTTTTTTCAGTACAAGCTTTTCGGCGATGGCAAGTTTTGCCCGGGTAAAAAACGGCGGTTGTTTTCCATTTTTTCTATACGAACTTACATCATATCCAACCTTAATGGACCAATCGAAAATAGATTGCTTGATGGCCGGCCATTGCTGTTTTGCACTGATGATACCCTCGTAGGTTTTTTCATAAAACCTTGGGACCACGCACATTACCGTTGGGTTTGCCACGGGCAGTACTTCGATGACCTCTTTGGGATTATCGAGGACAAAATTAGTAGCGCCAATAAAAAATATGTAATAAGTCCAGGTGCGTTCAAAAATGTGGCTGAGTGGCAGAAATGCCATCGACAGATCCTGTTCGGTAATGTCCAGTCGCTTTTTGTGATTGGGGAAGGTGTAAATGAAATTTTCATGTTTCATCATCACACCCTTTGGTTCTCCGGTTGTACCCGATGTGTAAATGATGGTGGCCAGGTCATCCGGGGAAGCCGACTGTTCAATTTTTTTTAATTCCGATACGGGTTGCTCCTGTTTCCTGATGAAATCTTTAAAATATATGCATCTTTCATCTTTCAGGCCAACTGTATCGTTAAACACAACAATTTGCTCCAGTGAGTCCGTGTTGTCGAGCAGCCAGCAGGCGATTTCAAGCTGTGGCTGATCGCCCACAAACATCAGCTTCATGCCTGTTTCGTCAACAATGTATTGGCATTGATCGCGACTGGCAGTGGCAAAAAACGGAACCGTAACGGCCCTGGTATTGAGGATGGCAAGATCGGTTATGATCCATTCCGGACAGTTGGAACTAAAAATTCCGATATTATTGTTTTGTGAATAACCCTGGGCCAGCAGAATCTGCGAAAGCTGCGTAAATTCCTGAACTACCGAATTCCATGATTTAGACAGGATGGTATTCTGATTGTTTCTGTCGCGGTACCTCAACGCATCCCTGTCCTGGTATTTGGCAGCGCGATTCCTGATGAATTCAGGAATGCTGTTATATTCCATGCAATTTATTTATGAATGAAAATTCCTTTTTGATTGATCGAAAAAATAGTTTGCAAATATACAACAATTTGCAAATCAATTCACTCGGCTTCAAAATGAAGCCATTTAGGGAGCGGGACGATGAATGCAGATATTGATTCTAAAAAAAAATTTGCCCGTTATCCCGAACCCCAAAAATCATTTAAAACCTGAATTTATAAATGGTGGTGGTTTCATATTTTTCACCAGGCCTGAGTACCACAGAAGGAAAATCGGGCTGGTTTGGCGAGTCGGGATAGTGATGGGTTTCTAAGCAAAGGCCGTAATGCTTTTTGTAAACCTTGTTGTCCTTTCCGGTGATGCTGCCATCCAGGAAATTGCCGGAATAAAACTGGATGCCCGGCTGATCGGTGTAAACTTCCATCGTGCGAACATTCTCCGGATCGGTGAGTTTTGCTGCCAGGAAAAGTTGTTTCCCGTCGTATCCGTTTAGCACCCAGGTGTGATCGTAACCACCCGCCACTTTCGCAATCCTTGAGCCGATGGAATGGGGTGTGGTGAAATCCATGGCCGAGCCTTTTACTTCCCTCAATTCGCCTGTCGGGATCAGGGTTTCGTCAACCGGAATATATTTATCAGCTAAAATCTGCAACTGATGATCCAGGATATTTCCGTTGCCCTGCCCCTTCAGGTTGAAATAACTGTGGTGTGTAAGATTTACGATGGTGGGTTTGTCGGTGGTAG
>JAGYLT010000029.1 GCA_018400545.1 Bacteroidales bacterium | reverse complement strand
TGTTGCTTTGCATTATTTTTTTCTGCTGGTATTTTGCCTGCTTTTTCAGGCAGCAGGGAGTAATTACCGTAAGGAATCTGTTCAAAAGAAAACTGCAGTTCATCATCAACCACTTCAAATCTGAATATTTCATCATCGCCATCGGTGAGATAAACCAGCAGTGGAATATCATCCTGATCACCGGATTGCAGGATTTTTCCGGCAATGGTGGCTTTTCCGGTAAAGAAACCGGTGTATGCGCCCAGGTTCAAATTCACATCTGGTGGCAGCATTGAAGTATGTATCACATCGGCATCCTGCCATTTCAAAGCACCTCCGGAATAAACGGGGTTATAAAACGGGATTACCGGGTAGGGAAAATCAAATTCCGGAATTGCCTGCACAAAATAGTTGCCGGGCTCCAGTTCTAAAAACGCATACAAACCGCCATCAAGACTGCTGACATCATAAAGTAAAACTCCTCCAGCGCTGTCAACGCGGTACAGAAAAGCATTGCCGAGGCTGATGGGGCTGTCTCCTGCAAAAACATTCCCCGAAAGATTGAAAGGCGGTAAAATTACGATGGAAGCTGTTATTGAATCTTTGCAGTCATCTATGGTGTTAACAACAAGCTTTACCTGGTAATTTCCGGATGAATCATAGGTATGCACCGGGTTCTCTTCTGCTGAAGACCGGCCATCACCAAAATCCCACAAATATTCGGCTTCATTTCCAAACGACTGGTTTACAAATTCGATAGTCCGGCTTTGCGGAAAAGCCTGCTGCCAGGTAAATTTGGCATCGCAATAAATGGGTTCTTCAAGAACAATAGTTTGCGAAAAAAAACTACTGCATCCGTATCCAATTACATCCAGGGATACTTTATAGCTGCCAAAGTCATCATACTGATGTGCCGGCGATTTCAGGCCCGAAGAATCTCCATCACCAAAATCCCAGCTAAATATAAGGTCACCATTGGGTGTAAGGCTGTTGAAAACAACCTGGGGATTGTCCGGGTCGGGCTGGATCCATGTGAAATCTGCTGTGCATCCGGTACTTTCAAACACATTGATTTCGCGGGTGTAATTACTCTGGCCGGTTGTGCTGATCACCCTGAGTGCCACCTCATAAGTTCCTGTATCCTGGTAAACATGCACCGGGTTTTGCAATTCAGAATTTAAACCATCCCCAAACTGCCAGTACCAATAAAAAATGGATTTCCCTGCTGAGATATCTTCGAACTCCACCTGAAGTTGTGGCGAAATCACCTGCTTGTTTTTAAACAGTGCAAAACATTCCGGAATTGGCAGCACATGAACGATTTTATTCAGGCTGCTGTAACAATATTGCGACAGGATACTAAGTGAAACATTATACTCCCCCGGTTCGTCGTAGATGTGTTTCGGGTTCTCTAAGATAGAATTTGAATTATCATCGCTAAACAACCATAACCTGCCTACATATTCCCCAAGGGAATTGTCTCTGAAACTCACCGCCAGTTGTTCCCCCTGATTTTCCTGCTCAAAGGAAAATCTGGCAATGCAACTCTGATAATCTGCCATAACTGTCCGTACTGTTTCTGCGGTGCACGAGTCAGCAGTTACTGTGAGCGATACCTCATACTCACCAGGTATTGCATATGAATGAACAGGATTCATTTCCGCTGAAGTAAACCCGTCTCCAAAATCCCAGAACCATTCATTTACATCGATAAGCGAAACATCGGTAAACGAAATGTTCAGGTTATTTAATGACTGCCGTTCGTAATTAAATTTAGCCTCACAGGGTATATCCTTGCAGACATTGAAAATATAAGACAGATGCGTGTTATCGATCGGGATATCAATCGCATAGGTATTTACCTGCCCACCACAGTCCCTGGAGATTTTCAGGGTGATAAACTCATCTCCTACAGGAACCGTAAATTCATGTTCAAAATAACCTGACCCATCAGTTAATATTGATGCGATGGAACCTCCGTCTTCATCTATAATTTCAACAATTTGATCTTCAACAGGTACAAACAAATCTTCCACAATTACATATCCATCTACAGTATGGCTTTGGCTGAAAGCCGATGAGCCAGCAAAAATCAGCATTGTAAACAGAAAATGAAATGCAGCTTTTATTTTCATTTTGATTGAACTTTAAACAAACGGTAAGCTATACCGGCCTTTATTCCCCATGCATTTACCCTGACCTGAACCCTGTTGTTTTGAATAACGGAAAAAAGGTTTCTGCGAATATAGGGCTCCGCAAAAATCGACCATCTTTTTCCAAATTTGTAGCCAATAACGACCGATCCGTAAAATGAAAGCATGAAGCCGTAATCGAATTCGATATCCTCCGCATCGATTAACACATCGGATTCGGGATAGGAAAACCTGCCGGATTTTGAAATCATAAACATGGGAATAAATCCCGCACTGATATGGGCATAAAATTTCTGATCGATCAGTTTGTAGTGCGCAATCAGCGGTATTTCCAGAAACGAAAAGTTGTAGGTATGCTTTTCAATCTGGTCAATAAATGAAGAATCCACCCTGATTTTTTCGGTGGAATCGGTAAAGGTAATTGCTGTGCTGTCCACATCCGGAATCAGCAATGTGTCCCCGGTTTGTAAAAGGTAATCAAGGTCGATATACCAGGTGGTGTCGTAAATAAATTCCTCCCGCTGAAAATAATCGTAATAAGTTGAACTATCTGTAATAACCTTCTGATAGAAATAATCGCATGCAAAGTTTTGCTGACTAAGTGCAAGCCCGGATTCTAAACCTGTTTTATCCCGGAAATACTGATAGGTAAACGACATCCCGTTGGAGCTTTCTCCCCGATGGTTGTTATTCATTTGATCAACCTGACCGGCATATTCGCTACTCCGCGCATCATACGTGATGGATGGTTCAAACCATGAAACCGCAAGCCTCAGCGAACCAGAATAAGTATGCTCTTTCCCAACCCGTGGCGTTGATTCGAAACTGTTCCGGTATTTGGAAGGCAAAATTTTAGTTGAACGCCTCGACCTCCTGGAATTTTCAAAATCGACAGGGTTTTTTCCGGATTTATTGCTTTTATTCTGAAAAACATTTTGACGTTCAGTAATCTTCATGTTCACCGTTTCCTTTACCAGCACCGAGCGGCCAAAATCCTCGTAGGTAGTCCGGCTTGTGATTACCGTATCCGACCTGGGCCGTTTTTCAAAATAAACAGTGTCGTTTCTGAAACGAAAATTAATAATGGTATCAAACCGGTAAAGCGTATCGCGGCGGCCCCTGACAGGGGCGAACAAATCAACTTCGCCGGGTGGTTTTGCATCGGTTTTTACCCTGGGCTTCTTGCTGATCCCGGTCCGGCTCCTTTTTTCTTTGGGTGGTTTGAAGTCCACATCAGGAATTTCTCCTTCTTCAACATCGCGGAATTCACGTCCCTCGAACCGGGGGATATTATTTTTATCGAAATAAACCGTACGGTTTTCGGTAATCACTAAATCCAGCGTTTTTTTTATGATGGTAGCCGAATCGGTTTCTTCGATGCTTTCGTTCACCAAAAATGCCGTGTCGGCTTCAGGAAGGGTATCATAATAATAAATGGTATCGTAAACATATTCATACTGATACACCGTATCGATTTGAAAAATGGTATCCTGAGATGGTGCAGGGAAAAAGTCATTTCCGGAGAATAAAACATCTGCATACTGAGCAGGCCAAAAAGCAAATAATGGCATCACTGCCAATATCAGCCAAATTACAATTGAAAGCCTTTTTCCCATGGTAGAATGCAGACACGCCTTTTGTTACAAATACAAAAGTAAGTCAAATTTCAGCACGAAAAATCAGGGTGCCAAAATTGAAAAAATCTTCAATCACCACAAAGCTAAGCGTTGGAAAGATAAGTTTGAATAAACAAAAAGCCGGGAAGATCAGGTCTTTCCGGCTTTTGCATAATTGCAATGCAACTTTTTATTTGCGTTTTACCGTATCGGTAACGTAAATGGTCTTTTTCATGAATACCGTATCTTTAATGATTACGGTTTTGGGCGAAGACGGCTCAACGGCCTGCTCATTGTCGAAAACATCCGGGAGATTGGTATTGTTAGTCTCCGCAGGCTCGATAATTTGCGTCTTCAGTGATTTTGCGTCTTCCTGAATATTCGGTTGAATTTCAACTTCCGGTTGTGTGTTTTCAATCTCGCGCACGTCAATTTTTTCAATCGATTCAGGTACATTGTTCTGCCGGTCACCAACAACCTCAACGTCCTGCTGCTCAGGTAGATTTTGCGGCGCAGAAGTATCAAACGGAATACCGGTAAAATACCATGCAATAAACAAGGCTACAACAGCGGTTGCGGCAACGCCTGCATACCTGAGTGTTTTGTTTGGCACAATGTTTTTACCGGCCTCATTTTCAGAGATTTTTCCATTGTTGTTAATTTGGGATTCGTTTTCCGCAATAAAGGCATCCCAGTTGGGTTTTGCCTGCGGATCGAAATCTCCCAGTTTTTTCAAAATTTTATCCAGATGCTTATCCTTCATTTCTCGATTTTCTCCTCTTGGTTTTAGCCTTTCGGGGGCAAATACTTAGTTTAAATGGTTTGTTTTAGTTATTGAGTATTCAATCAGTTTTTGTTTCATGAGTTTCCTGGCCCTGTTGAGTTGCGATTTGGAAGTTCCAACACTGATGTTCAACATTTTAGCAATTTCGCGGTGCTTAAATCCATCTATTACATAGAGGTTCAGCACTTTCCGGAATCCTTCCGGCAGTGTTTGAATAATCTTCACCGCCTCTTCCTGCGAAAAATTCAGTACGTCAATGTCCTTTTGTTCTTCTTCATCACTCATCGGCTCTTCCACCGCCTCATCCACTGCTGTTTCCATATCATCGTGAGAAAATTCCTTGCGGGCTTTCCTCAGTTTCATCAAAACCGAGTTGATGATCACCCTTCTGATCCATCCTTCCAGGCTGCCTTTGCCTTTATAGGAATGAATATCGCTGAAAACCTTGATGAACCCGTCCTGCACAAAATCTTCAGCATCAGCATAATTGGCGGCGTATCTCAAACAAACACCCAGCATCGGCGAATAATACCGCTCGTACAATGTACGCATCGCAGCTCTGTCGCCGGCTTTGCATCTGTCAGCTAAACCTTTGTCGCTCATTTATTTTACGGTTAGAAGGTGCAAAGAAATGAAATTGGTTGCATTCGGCAGGAAATTTTAAGAATCGTTTGGATGAATTCCACAAAGAGGCAGAGGAATCCGTTCTAGCCTACATTATTGACAAAATTCGTGATCCATTGCCACGTCCTTCAGATACTATGTTAAAAAACTGAATCACAACTGCTTAAAAAATCCTGAAAAAATTATTTTTTTCAGTTTAAAATTTTTTCAGGATTTTTTATTGTAGTTTATAAAGATCACAAAACCCACGCCCTGAAGGACGTGGCAACATAATTTTATAATTTTGTGAATTAAGCAGGCTAAAACACGAAGGGTCACAAAGCATAAAGTACAAATACCACTGTTCAAAAGAAGTTATGAATAAATGGATAGTCCGCAAAAAGTGAGTTAGTAACTTTCGACTAAGTTTCTGTCATTTTTTGGCAGAAGTTGAGTCGGAAGTTACTTTTGCAAAATTCATAAATCATTATGATATCCGCGAATAATGTGTTCAGGTTAAAGCACTTTAAAGTTTCCCATGGCAATTCCACCATGAAAGTGGGAACAGATGCTTTTATCCTGGGGTCATTGTTGAAGATTGACCCGGACTACAGCCGGATTCTTGATGTAGGCACCGGCTGTGGAATTATCGCCCTGATGCTGGCGCAACGATCCGGAGCGCAATTTGATGCCATTGATATTGACCAACCCTCGCTGGAAGAAGCAAAACTGAATTTCGAAAAATCACCCTGGAGCAATCGCTTGCATGCGATTCAGGTTTCGATTCATGATTTTAAACCAAAGCAGCATTATGATTTGATTGTGAGCAACCCGCCGTTTTTTAGCAACAGTCTTTTACCGGTATCGGAAAAACTTCGGATGGCCAAGCATACGACAAATTTTGATCCGGAGGATTTTGTGAAAAAGTCGAAAAATCTGCTTAAGCCTCATGATGAACTGGCCGTGATTCTGCCGGCGGATGTCTCAACAGTTTTTTCAGAAATGGCTGTAGCACAAGGTTTTTATATGGCAGCGCAGTTGCAAATCATTCCAAAGGAAGGAAAGCCGGCCAACAGGAAGGTTCTGATTTTTTCCTTAGTGGAGAATGCCGGTAATTTTGAAGAAAGTCTTGTGATCAGGGATTTGAATGGAAATTATACCCCGGCCTATAAAAAGCTGACTGCAGATTATCACGCGGAGGGTTATCTTTAATCATTGGCTTTGCCGGGAAGCATGGGTACAAAAACAAACCCGCCGTGAAATTCTTCCTCAAACTGGCTCTCGCCTGTGCGGATGATGCGTGTCATGGTCTGGTGGCCGCGCTTCCCGACGGGAGCAACCAGCCGTCCGCCAATTTTAAGTTGTTGCTTTAAGGTTTCCGGTATCTCAGGAATGGCAGCAGTAATCAGTATTCCGTCGAAAGGAGCAAATGTGGGCAGGCCTTCAAAGCCGTCTTTATGAAAAACCCGTGCTTTAAAGCGGTATTTTTCAAAAAACTTCTTCACCTTTTTATACAGGTTAAACTGCCTTTCGATGGTAAAAACCTTAACACCTGCTGCCAGTAAAATGCATGCCTGGTAGCCCGATCCGGTACCTATTTCCAACACTTTCATATCCTTGAATGGTTGGAGAAGCTGGGTTTGAAACGCCACGGTGTAGGGTTGCGAAATGGTTTGGCCTGATCCGATTGGAAATGCTTTGTCCTGGTACGCATATTCCAGGAATGAAGAATCCATAAACAGGTGGCGCGGCACCTCACGAATGGCTTCAATAACATTTGAATTGGTTATTCCCTTATCACGCAGCGAATCGGCAAGTTGGTTACGCAATCCCTTGTGGCGGTATGTGTCTTCGAAATTCATTTTAACATTTCATCTTATCAGTGCATGGCTGCGAAATTATAAAATCAAAAGGAACACAGCCACCGGATTTTCTGTTGAAAGGTATTATTATCCCAAATCCGATTTCAATGTGATGGCAAAAAATTTACTTTTGCACAAAATTTTAAGATATGTTAAAAATCGGAGTACTTGGCGCAGGGCACCTGGGCAAAATTCACCTGAAATGCATTCGTGGACTTGAAGCATATGAACTGGTTGGGTTTTACGATCCCAACGAGGAAACGGCCAGGCAGGTGGAAGCTGAATTCGGTATCAAAAAATTCGATTCGCTGCATGAAATCATTGACGCGGTAGATGTTGTGGATATTGTAACCCCTACGGTTTCGCATTTTGATTGTGCGTCCGAATCGCTGAAGAAATCAAAGCATGTGTTTATCGAGAAACCCATCGTGACCACACCGGATGAAGCTACTGAGCTGATCAAGATTGCCGAGGAGGCCAGTGTGAAGGTACAGGTGGGGCACGTTGAGCGGTTCAATCCTGCTTTCCTTGCCGCTTCGGAATCCATCAATAATCCCATGTTTATCGAAACCCACAGGCTGGCGCAGTTCAATCCGCGTGGTACTGATGTTCCGGTGGTGCTCGACCTCATGATCCACGATATCGATATCATCCTGAGCGTAGTGAATTCGGATGTGAAAAAAATCAGTGCCAGCGGCGTGCCCATCGTGAGCGATACACCAGATATTGCCAACGCGCGTATTGAGTTCGAAAATGGTTGTGTTGCCAATCTCACGGCCAGCAGAATCTCACTGAAAAACATGCGCAAATCAAGGTTCTTCCAGCGTGATGCTTACATTTCCGTGGATTTTTTGACCAAGGAATTGGAGATTGTCCGGATGAATGATATCGACAAAGATCCTGAAGATCCGTTTGCCATGGTGCTTGACCTGGGACCAGGAAAAGGTAAAAAGGAGATCAGCATCCAAAAACCGGAAGTGAAACCGAACAACGCTATTATGACTGAGTTGGCCAGTTTTGCGGATGCGATCCAGAACAATGCGGTGCCGCCTGTAACCATCAACGACGGCTATCAGGCGCTGGATGTGGCTTACCAAATACTGAACAAAATCAGCTACTAACTTGCCGCCAGGAGCAATAAAACAATATCAAAACCATCGCACCGTTTGGGATAGCTGTATAAATTTAAAACCTGATGAAAATTAAAAATTCCGGCATATATCTTTTCATGATTTTGGCAGGTGTCCTGATTTTTTCGTCCTGTAAGGAGGAGAACCTTGAGCCGGGAGTTCCTGCGTTTGTGCAGTTTGAACCATTTAATTTTCAAACAAACTATATCAACCAGGGAACTACAATGCAGCAAATTAAGGATGTTTGGGTTTTTGCCAACGGCGCTACCATCGGGGTTTTTGAGCTGCCGGCAACCATTCCCTTGCTGCTCTACGGCCAGGGCGAACTTCGGCTTGAGGCCGGAATCGAAATTAACGGAATTGCCACCACACGGATCAATAACCCTTTTTTTGAACCGGTAATTATTGAAGATTTTGATTTTGTTGCGGATTCTGTAATTACGGTTTCTCCAACCACCACCTACCGCGAAACCGTTGAGTTTGTTTGGTTGGAGGATTTTGAGGATCCTACAGTTAGCCTCGACACATCAAACCTTTCCGGGAATACCGGCGTCACCAGAGTAAGCGGTGAAAGTGTTTTTGAAGGAAACTACTCCGGAATTATCACCCTCGACGCAGACCACGATATTTTTGAGGCTGCAACATTTAGCAGTTATCAGTTGCCCAGTAATGGCCAACCGGTTTTGCTGGAAATGCATTACAAAAACGACTATTTTTTTTCTGTTGGAGTTATTGAAGAGAGTGCTTCCCAGATTATTAAAACCGAGATCATCATACTTTACGCCAGCGAGGAGTGGAATAAAATTTATATCAACTTCACCGATCAGGTGCGGGCAAGTTCGGCAACCACTTTTAAGGTGTTTGTTCGCACTTACCTGGAGGATGAAAATACCACCGCCACCATTTTGCTTGATAATATGAAATTGATGTACCGATAGAAATCGTGTTGAGCTCATGAATAAAAAACTACAGCAGGCCAAATACGTTTTTGCAGATTTTTTTTCGGCGGCACTCGCATGGATGCTGTTTTTCTCTTACCGGAAATACATGGTCAACCATGATTTGATCAATAATCTTGATGAAGTATTCGGTGATCCGAACCTTTACATTGGTATTGTCGTCATCCCGCTTTTCTGGTTTATCCTGTACATCATTGCCGGATCGTACCGGAAGATTTACCGGAAATCGCGGGTGAAGGAGATTACCATTACTTTTTCAACCGTATTTATTGGCGTTGTGATCATCTTTTTTACGCTGCTGCTAGATGATGTGGTACCTTCTTACCGAAGCTATTTCGTATCATTTGTGGTGCTTTTCGGGCTTCAGTTTTTAATAACAGCCACTTTCCGACTGGTCATCACTACACGAACAGTCAAGAAAATCCATCACAAAGTCATTGGTTTTCCAACAATTATAGTGGGGAGTAATAAAAATGCGGTAGAGCTTTTTAAGGAACTTGACGGCCAGTTTCCCTCGTCAGGGAATCAGTTTATTGGTTTTGTGAACGCAAAGAAATACGACAAATATGCCCTGGCCGACCACCTCCCGCATCTTGGTCATTTTGATGATTTGCCCCGGCTTGTGCGGGAAACGGAAGTAGAAGAAGTGGTGATTGCCGTTGAAAGGTCGGAAACACAGCTTGTTGAAAAGATTCTTACCAAAATTGAAGATACGGATGTGATCATTAAAATCATCCCGGGCATGCAGGATTACCTGTTGGGCTCCGTTAAAACCACTTCCATTTTTACAGAACCACTGGTGCAGATTTCCCCCCACATGATGCCGCCGTGGCAGGAATCCATCAAAAGAATTATCGATCTTTCCGCATCGTTTATAGCAATCCTTATCCTCTCGCCGGTTTATATTTTTCTTTGGGCAGGTGTGAAATTAACCTCAAGGGGACCCGTGCTTTACTGGCAGGAACGTATCGGGATGCACGGCAAGCCATTTATGATCCCAAAATTCCGCTCGATGCGTGTGGGCGCCGAAAAAGGAACCCCGCAGCTTTCAAGCGAAAACGACAATCGGATAACATCATTTGGAAAGTTTATGCGCAAACTGCGCCTGGATGAGTTGCCCCAGTTTTTTACGGTGCTCAAAGGCGAAATGTCGCTGGTGGGCTATCGGCCTGAAAGGCAGTTTTTTATCGATCAAATCGTAAAACGTGCGCCACACTACAGATTGCTTTTTAAAGTGAAGCCGGGTATTACTTCCTGGGGGCAGGTAAAGTTTGGCTATGCTTCCAATGTGGATGAAATGTTGCAGCGCCTTAAGTACGACATCCTTTACGTGGAAAATATGTCGCTGGCCATGGATTTCAAAATTATGTTTTACACCGTCCTGATCATTGTACAGGGGCGGGGGAAATAGATTTTGTTTTTGGGATATCGCATAAATAACCCGCTGCTTCCAGATTATTTTGATAACCTGATTTACAGTTAAATGCAAGAAAATTCACTAATCAATCCCGTTTCCGGTTAGCTCACGGCCATGTTTTCCGGCGCATGGTATGCATAATTTCTTTCCATTTTCCTCAATGATGCGAGTGGCCATTACAGGTTCGCCGCATTTTTCACAAATGATGCTTTCGTGGGATGGCGCATATGGCGGGACTTCAACTTCTACCTCTTCAATGTCGAAAAGCCGGTCAAAATTTAGCGTTAGGGTAGCAAACGCCTTTTCCACACCCAGTTTTTTAAATTTCACGATTTCTTCTTCGCTGTGGTCCTGCTCGCCAACTACTTTTTTATAACTGTCAGAAAACAGCGGATGTGCTTCTTTCATGTAAGATTTGGCATCCGCCCGGCTGGAAATCCGGATTCCTTTACCGTCTCTTTTGGTGAGCGTAAAAGCAACTTTTCCGTAATCTTTAAAAATCAAAGCATTGTTTCCGAATGTGCACCCCGTAATGAATTGAATTCCATCGGAGACGCAGTTGTTGGTTTCCACGATGGCCAGCAGGTCTTCCAGCCCGTCGGAGTTACCCCGGATCATCTGCATGGCTGTGGTGGCCATCATCACGCCCATGGCCAGCCCCGGACAAAAATGGCCGTGCATCTGTGCAGCATCCAGCATCAGACAGTCGGTACGGCCCGCCCAGATATTTGACAGCACCAGCTTGCGTGGGCTCATTTTCCGGCTTTGAATTTCAACGTGCTCCAATTCTTCTTCCTTAAGCGGGATGTGCAGAGGTTTGATGTCGAGCAGAGGTGTGTTGTTCAATGCATCCAGTCCCTGCACACGTAAAATGTTCCCTTTTTTTTCAATTAGCTTTACAATGGTGCTTCCTGTTTGTGATGGCCGGCGGGGGCTTCTTGTGGCGAAAACGCCTTTGTAATCGCCGGTATAGGTGAAAGTTTTAAGTTTAAAAGGCTCAGCCTGATCAAAATGAAAATAGATTTCAAGATATTCCGAAAGCTCCGTTTTGAACAGTCCTTCGGCATAAGCGTCAAAAACTTCAATTTCGCTTTCTGCTTCGCGCATTACGCCCGGGTTTGCGGGCTCGTCGAACCCGCTTTTGATCTTTCCGATATAAGGTATGTTTAGCATGATGTTTATTTAATTGGATACTAATCAGATTCAAATTTGTGCTGACGGTTTATCCGGGATTACAATTTTCCTGTCATTATCCCCGGCAACGGTAACTTCAACGCCGTACAACTTCCTGATGTTTTCGGTGGTGATGACGGAGCTGCCGCCCTCTGCAAAAAGCCTTCCCCGGTTCAACATAATAAAGTGCTGACAAAACATGGCAGCAAGGTTCAGGTCATGTATCGCAATTACTACATTCATTTTACTTTCGGCGAGTTTTTCAAGAATCTGCATCACTTCGAGTTGATGCCTCAGGTCGAGGTTGGCGGTTGGTTCGTCCAGCAGGAGTGCGGCCGGTTCCTGGGCCAGAGCCCGTCCGATGATCGCCCGCTGCCGTTGTCCGCCGCTAAGTTCGTTAAGATAGCGTTGCGAAATATTGCCAAGGTCCAGATCCCCGATGACCCGGTTCACGATTTCATGGTCGTTTTTTCCCGGTGCCCAGCCGATGTAAGGTTTCCGGCCCATCAGGATGGTTTCGTAAACGGTTGTGGAAAATACTGCATTTTCCTGCTGTGGAACGTACGCCATAAGCCTTGCACGCTCATTTCCGGAAAGTGTGTTTAAATCACGGTTATCGATAAAAATACTTTTGGGCTTCACCGGTAAAATGCCGTCCATGCATTTAATGAGGGTACTTTTACCGGAGCCGTTAGGGCCAAGAACAGCGGTTAGTTTTCCGGGATTGAACTTCAGGTTGAGGTTTTCAAGTACATTTTCTTTGCCATATGCAAAATTGAGCTTTTTGGTTGCGATGCTTACCATTGTGCCCTCCTTCTTCTGATGAGCAGGAATAAAAATAGCGGCGCTCCGATAAAGGATGTCAGGATGCCAACGGGAAGTACAATAGGAGAAATTATCGTCCGGGCCAGCGTATCACAAACCAACAGAAACACACCGCCATAAACGGCTGATGAGGGGATTAGAAACCGTTCATCAGGACCGGTTACCGATCTCACGATGTGTGGCACCACAAGGCCTACAAAAGCGATGATTCCAAAAAATGAAACAGCAATGGCTGTGGAAAGCGAGGCCACTACCATTCCGGTGATCCTGACTTTTTGAACGTTTACCCCCAAGCTTCGGGCGGTTTCGTCGCCGGCATCCATGGTGTTATAATTCCAGCGGTTATAAACAAAATAGAAAAGGGTAGGGACCACCACGGCCAGCATGATCCAGAATTCGCGCCAGCCGGCCCGCCCAAGGTCGCCGAATGTCCAGAAAACAATGGCGGAAATTTCCACATCATCAGCGAAAAACTGCAGGGCGGTTGTGCCCGCCATAAACAGCGACCCTGTCATGATGCCTGTAAGGATGATGGTTTCCGGGCTGGCGTCTCGCAGCCTGATCACTGTAAGGATTATGATTGTGGCAGTCAGGCTCGACAAAAAAGCACAAATGGTGATCAGGTAGGGATTTTCCACCAGCACCGCATCGGAGGTGTTACTGCCCATACTGCCTGCACCAAAAATCACTACCGCAACGGCAGCGCCAAAAGCAGCCGCATTTGAAATGCCCAGCGTAAAAGGTGAACCCAATGGGTTGCGTAAAATGCTTTGCATAGCTGCCCCTGCAACGGCCAGGGCCATGCCGGCTAAAACTGCCGAGAGCACCCGCGGCAGTCGTATATTCCAAATGATCTGCCGGGTCACCTCATTGGCTTCATCAAAAAAAACACCGAAGATGCGGATGAAGTCAAGATCGACAGCTCCCAGGTTTATTCCGGCCACCGAAAATAAAAGCAGCAGTAAAATTCCAGATGCAAGAAACAGCCTTTTTCTTCCAAGTTGCTTTTTATATGATTTTTGCGAATCAGTCATTACTTTCGTTGGAAAATTTCCTGCATGCTCCGAATTTCAAAATCATCTCATCATACACATCCCTGCCAAGAATATTCTTATAAATTTCCCTGGCCTTTGTTTCGGGATCAATCTTTGCAAATTGTTCCGGGTACAGCACTTTTCCGATAAACCAGGCATTGACCAGGATGGTGGAGTAGTTGATCGTGTACCAGTTGTAGGGAAAAACCGTGTAGATGTTTTCATTTTTGGATGCCGTTAAAACTCTTGTCCAGGCTTCGTCCATTCCTTTTTGAGAATAAGCCGTACTCGACATGTCTAAAAAAATATAATCCGGGTCCCAATGGATGAGTTGTTCTTTGTCGATAAAAGCGTTTGTGAGCACATCCCGGTCCGAGGTCATAACAGCTCCAAGAGAGCCGGCAACATTTTTTGCATTTAAAAACCGGAAAGGTGGATACTTAGGTTCGGTGGAAGTGATGCCGTGCGATCCACGGTAGGCAATTCCGCCCACATAAACTTCGGGTATCAGGCTATCAGCAATTGAAGCGGTTCGGTTTTCAATTTCC
>JAGYLT010000289.1 GCA_018400545.1 Bacteroidales bacterium | reverse complement strand
CGGGCTGGTGATTGAAGGGTTGGATCGTTTTGAGCGAAATCTGAAACGCGAAGAAGGGAACGGCGAAGAAAAAGACGAAAAGAAGAAAAAGAAGCAGACTGTCAAAAATAAACGGCAGGGCAGCTTCCTGAAAAAAATCCAGGAATTCTTTGAGGATGACCCGGAATAAATGAGAAAAAGTAATAATTAAAAATAATAACAAACGTAAAAACAGTAAAACTATGACTGACATGCTAGCATTTGATGCCCCCAAGCAGCGCGCATCAATCATAAAAGTTTTAGGCGTGGGCGGAGGCGGCAGCAACGCCGTGACCCACATGTACAAGCAAGGGATTAAGGGTGTGGATTTTATCATCTGCAACACCGATGCACAGGCCATGGACAAAAGTCCGGTCCCAAACAAAATTCAGTTAGGCAGCAAAGGCCTTGGCGCCGGCGCCGTGCCTGACGTTGGCCGGCAATCGGCAGAAGAAAACCTGGAAGACATCAAGAGTTACCTGGAAAGCAACACCAAAATGCTGTTCATCACCGCCGGGATGGGCGGAGGCACAGGAACGGGAGCCACGCCGGTGATTGCACAGATGGCCCGCGAAATGGACATCCTCACCGTGGCCATCGTAACACTGCCTTTTTCATTCGAAGGACGGAAAAGAAGGTTGCAGGCCGAAAAAGGAATCGAAGAGCTCAAACAACATGTGGATACGCTGCTCATTATCAGCAACGAAAAACTGCGCGAAATTCACGGAAACCTCAAACTTTCGGAAGCTTTTGGCAGGGCCGACGATATCCTCACCATTGCTTCCAAAGGCATTGCTGAGATTATCACAGTTACCGGCTATATCAATGTGGATTTCGAAGATGTGAAAACTGTGATGAAAAACAGTGGCACCGCCATTATGGGTTCGGCAATTGCCGAAGGTGAAGACCGGGCGGCAGTAGCTGTGCGCGAGGCTATGTCATCGCCGCTGCTCAACGACAATAAGATTACCGGAGCAAGCGACATCCTGTTGTACATTTCATCCGGCAAGGAAGAGATTACATTTGATGAAGTAACCGCCATCACCGACTACATCCAGGAAGAAGCAGGCACTACCGCCGAAGTAATCTGGGGTAATGGTTTCGATGAATCACTGGGAGATAAGATTAGCATCACACTGATTGCAACAGGCTTTGCCACGCCCGAGGAGATCGAAGAAACCACCATGAACCGCGAAAAGAAAAAAATCACTTACACTCTGCATGATTCGCTGCCAATAAAGGAAGATCAGCAGCAGGAGGAATCCGATGAAAAAGCAGAAAAAGAAGCTGAAGAGGGAGAAGAAATCACGGAGATCAAGCTGATCAATAAAGACAAAGCGATTTCAAAACCTAAACCGGAAGATCAACCCCGTGAAAAGTCGCCATCATTGTTCGACCAGCCCCGCAGTAATGAATCACCTGAACGTGAAGCGAAAGGCAATAATGCTGAACAGGTTACCTTAAGCAGCAAACGGAACAATAATCTGCGCATCCGGCATACCATTGGAAGTCAGGAAAACAGCAAAAAGGAAGATGCGGAACTGATGGAAAAGAAAAGGGACGACCGCGTAAAGAAACTGAAAGAGTTGAGTTTTTTCGGGGAAACGCAGTCCAAAGACATCGATGAGCTGGAAAAGGTGCCAGCCTATGTGCGGAAGCAGGTGGAGCTAAAACCCGTAAAGGCATCCTCTGAATCGAATGTAGCGCGGTTTACACTGGGTGAAGATGAGCACAATAACCCGGAGCTGGAATCCACCGATATTCCATTCATCCACAATAAACCCGACTGAACTTAGCCCCGGGGACCCTCGGGTTTGAAGTGAGCGGTTTTAATTGATTGTTCATAATATCTTATTGATATCTGATATCAGATTCCCGATATCAGATCTAAGATTTTCAGAAGATTGTGAAATTGAGTTCTTTGAGAGGATTGAGGATTTGGATAGCGCTTTCGCAAACTCACGTACTCCCCCAACTTGGGTAAGCCAAAACATGCTACATGCTTTAAATGTAACTCCTTTTTTGGTTTTGGCTTGTCCAAGTTGGGAATAATGCAAGAGGACCATTTAAAAAAGTGGTTCGTATGAATGAAAAGTGAATTTAAACAGTTCATCAAGCATCCACTTCGATGAACGTACAAACAATTAATTAACTTCGGATTAACACTGGTGCCTGCACTGACTCCCAAATTGGGGAAGATCTCTATGGTATTAAATATTCATCAATGTGATGGTTGATTTGGGAAAAAGTTTGTGAATTATTAGGACGGAGAATGGTTAAAATCCGGAGCGTGATTTGGGAGGCGGGCAGCGTAGCAAGGACCAAAAAAGTCCAACCGAAGGGCAGACCAATTACGCTGAGCGAAGCGAAGCAAATACAAATAACAATTTTCAAATAACGATTAACAACTTTACATCATGAGTTTAGCAGAAAAAATAAACAACGACATCAAGCAGGCCATGCTGGCCAAAGACAAACGTAAACTGGAAGCCCTGCGCGCCATCAAAGCCGGATTGCTCCTGATCAAAACCGGCAAGGATGTCAGCTCGGGCGAAATACCGGAATCCGTGGAACTGCAACTCCTGCAAAAACTGGTGAAACAGCGCAGGGAATCGGCAGAAGTTTACAAACAACAAAACAGGCAGGACCTGGCGGACGAGGAACTGTTTCAGGCAGGCATCATCGAAACTTATTTGCCAAAGCAGATGAGCGATGAGGAACTTTCTGAAGTGGTAAAGGAAATCGTTGCCGAAACAGGCGCTCAATCCATGAAAGACATGGGTAAGGTGATGGGCATGGCCACCAAAAAATTGGCAGGTAAGGCAGACAACAAGAAAATATCGAATATCGTAAAATCCATTTTGCAGTAATTTATCCATCACAATATTTAAAATTTTAGAGGGGGTCTGGTAGTGTGACGTGATAAGGCAGGTCCGGGGGGGACCTGCCTTTTTTATGCCTTTCAGGTTCATTTCAGAATTTCAAAACACCGTTTTTTTTCCGGTTCGGCCAACAGATATTCCCGTTGGGCAAGTATAATTTTCTTTGGAAAATGATCATGCATTTCTTTGCTGTTCAAAATTTCGAACACTAAAATATCATAGAAACATGAAAACATTAAAATTTACAATGCTTGTCGTTCTCATATCAATGTCCACAATTAAAATAAACGCTCAGTGGAGCACTATTCCCGGTATTACCGATGAAAGGCTGTTTGCCGTTTACACCCTGAACAGCGAGGAAGCCCTGACCGGCGGCAAAGATGGCCTGTTATTCAGAACTTCCGATAATGGCAACAACTGGTCAACCATCGACGCTACCGACAAGGACATCACCGATATCGTTTTTACGGATGAAAACACAGGTTACATTGCAGCCGGAAGTTTCATCCTGCAAACCGCTGACGGAGGAAACACCTGGTCCTCCATAGCCACAGGAACGAATGACGAACTTACCTCCCTGTGTTTCCCTGAGGCCCAGACCGGATACGCCAGCACGGCTGGAGGTGACGTGATAAAAACCACCGATGCGGGAGCTACATGGCAGGTGATGAGCACCGGCAGCGCACAGGAACTTGCGGGCATTGATTTTGGTGATGTGAATACAGGCATTGCTGTTGGCGCAGCAGGAACCGTATTAT
>JAGYLT010000288.1 GCA_018400545.1 Bacteroidales bacterium | reverse complement strand
GTTACATTATCTGCCCATTCTGTGTTGTCGTAAATGTATCCCAGTTGCGCCCGGTGGTCGTTTTGAAGTGCCGTATCATTCCTGATGGCCTCCTCCCATTCCTTTCTGAATTCCGGATTTTCGCTGAGATAGCGCAGGGCATTTTCTTCAAAACCATAGGATGAATAATACTCGCGCTGATCGAGGATGGGATCAAAAAAATTCCACCTGAAAAAGGAATCTTGCGCTTCAGGTTCGAGCATGTCCACGATGTACTTGTTGGAGGATTGATTTAATGGGATCAGAAAATCACCCTGGTAGATCTGGGCTTCTTCTAATCTGCTGCCGGACACACTAACATCATAATGAAAATGGTGACCGTTGCTGGGTCTTTCAGAAGTTTTTACCTCATCTATCATGTAGCGTTCGGCACGCATCACTGTGTCTTTTGTAAAACGTAACATTTCGACCTCGTTTTGTGCCAGTCTCTCTGCAACTTCCTGCCATGCCTGCGGCAAAATGTAATATGCCGGAGCTTCGATGGTTTTGGCGGCAATGTGGCGGTTGTAATATCTGACGATCGTATCGTAAGGTTTTTCGCGGTTGAAGCCGAAGCGTTCCAGTCCGGTAACCGGACTGATGCCCATTTCTCCCTCAAAACCTTTGTAGTGCATGTTCTGGTATCGTGTGGTATCTGTTTCCCACTGTAATGTGTATGCTTTCTGTTGCCGGGTTATTTCATCAGCTTCTGTTCTGAGTCTTTTGATTTCAGTGGCGTTTGCATTTGTAAAAGAGGTTAATGCATACATAAAATGATAGGAAGATTTCACCCTGTCGGGGAAGTTAGCGTAAATCTGGTTTTCGGTCATAAAGCACATTGTATTGAACAAACCCGCGTATCCTGTGGAAAAACGCGGTGTTTGTGCGTTCAATCTTAACCCTCGCTTAGGGTTTATGTTGTACCAGTTCACATAAGGAATCATTTCGAAACCTGATTGTTTCACCTGATCATATAGGTAAGGGATCATGATTTCCCTGAAAAATGTTCCGAGAGAGACCGGCAAAGCATCCGACTGATAAGGAATAAGTGTGATCGGGTAGGGGTGATCGGTACCGTTGGTGGTGTGTGTATCGAGAAAAACTTCGGGTTGCCATTCTCTGAAGATGTTAGCGAACGCCCAGGCATTGCGGGTATCCATTTTCGCAAAGTCACGGTTCAGGTCAAGGTTTTTGGCGTTTCCGCGATGGCCGGCCTCTTTCGGGGTGATATGTCCTGTACGGTGAAAAGCGCTCCTGTTCAACATCCCGCCGATATTATAAACGGGAATGATGCAGATCACTGTGCTGTCGAGCAGTTGACGCATTCCTTCCTTGTTGCGCAAAACATCATCAGCAAACATCAGGCTGGCATCAATGCCGGCTGGCTCGCCGGGATGAATCCCGTTCATTATCATCACGATCCTTTTATCCTTTTTTCGTGCCGATCCGGGATCAAAATTCCGGTCTTTATCCATCACAAAAAGATGCAGCGGTTTGCCAACATCGGTCTTGCCGTATTCCATCAGTTTGGCTTCGGGATAATGAGCAGCCAGACGTTCGTACATTTCAACGGCTTCCCGGTAGGTTACCGATTCGTTTTGCTCGTATCGCAGGTCAATCAATGATGGCGCATCTTCGGGGATTTGTTGGGTACAGCTGGTTAAAAAGGCAGTCAGCAGAGCTAAAGTAAGTGTTATGAGTTTCATTTCTTATGAAGAATTTATTGCGGCGCAAAGATAGTCAGGAAAATGCGAGTTTATGAAATATTGCCACAGAAATGCAAAAGGTTTGGATACACGATCTGTCATTTCTTAAGCTACTTCAAAAAAACAACTTTATGCCAGGCAGGTTGAACAGGTCCGCTTTTTATCTTAAGAAAAAAGACAGCGCTTTTGGGCAACACAGATGACAGGTTTATTTCGATTAACTCGTTACCAGAGGAAAATTTCTGATCAAAAACTTTTGTCCCGTTCAAAGCATAAAAACTCACCATGACTTCATTTTGAGGCAATGACGACCCCATGATTTTTAGTACATTGCTGCAGGGATTGGGAAAGACTTTAAAATCCAAATGCTGATGTGTGAAATCATGCATACCTGTGTTGCACCTGTATAATCCGATATCGCAGTTATCAGATGCCTGATTAACCCCGGGTGATCCTTCTTCGAGGTAATAATCCGCCAGAAAAAGTGGCGTTGCTGAGAAACAAAATGGATAACTATCATAATGGTCATCGTTGGTTATGGAGTAGGAAATCATTATAGCGTTTGCCACACTGTCCTGGGTAAGGAAATCGAAATTCCAGATGTTGTCCGTATTATCGTAGAGGAGGGTGTTGACAAAGGACATTTGTCCGGTGCATCCTGATGTATATGAATCTCCAAAACGAATCCCCACATCGCAGCTGACAACAACACAATGGTCAACAAACACGTCCGGATTCCCATAACCGGCTTCGATTCCCTGCTCGCAATTCATGATCAGGGTATTAAAGACACTCACATAGTTGCCTGCCGAGGCTGCAATTCCTTCATTTTCAAAACCGCTGATGAAACAGTTTTCAACGATCAATTTCGCTTCATTGTGGTCAATAGCATCATCTTCACCGATACAAAACACACTGTTGCTAACTTTTGATGGTGAATCGGGCATGGAACCCATGTAGTGATAAAAATACAGACAATCGTTGTCGTCGTCGTCAAGTATGCCATCACCATCGGGCATTTCTGAAAAATGTGACTGGTCCACCGTCACCACACAGGATTGAAATTCGGCGCCTATGTCGCACCGGTTGAAAACACATTTTATTATCGAAATGTGGCATGCAACACCACCAATCCCTTTACCTGCATTATCAATAAAATAACATTGAAAAAAATCCACATCAGAGACTGAGGAAAATACAACCGGCTGGCTTTCAGAGTGGCCAAAAACATAATCATCATTTCCTCCACCTCCGGTAAAAATGGTATTGTTAAATGAACTTTTAACAGTCTGGTTGCTGAGCCGGATTCCACCCCATGGTTTTCCAGGTTCAGCATTTGTAAAAACTACCGGCGATTCTTCAGTTCCGTTGACGATTATCTGCCCCTGAACAATAATGTTGACCTCTTCATCTGTGATTATTCTGCACCCTGCCTCTATTTCGATGGTCACTCCTTCATTAACAATCAGATCACTGGTTATATGTATGATGGATGACGCATCCCAAACTTCTGATTCTGCAATCTCTCCATCGTAATAAATAACCGGCCAGTTGTTGCGCACGGTGATCGCTTTGGTTGTTCCGTTAATGCTGATTTCAAAATTATTTTCAGAAGTGTAGTAGGGCATTGCTGATCCGGAACCACAATTGACTGAGATGACGGGAGTGGTTGAAAAAACAGCGGAGGTAATTTCGGTCTCTTCGGAATAGAACCTGTTGAACATGCCGCTGTCATCGCGAACAATATAAATAACCGGAAGGAACCCTTCGCTTTGAACTATTGACGGACAGATAGTTTGATCAGTAGTGATTTGAATGCTGTTCAGGTTTTTATGTCTGAGATTGTTTTCTGCGGAATTATTTTGCGTAAAAGCTGTTTGATAAGCCGATAGCAAAAGAATTGTATGAAAACAAATGTGAAAGTATTTCATAACTAACAACTTATTAGTGGG